>CBCXVS010000009.1:0-53908 GCA_965178525.1 uncultured bacterium
AAATGGACTTTTGAATTGGGCTAACCTGTTGATCTACTTAACCCTCCGCCTATTCTGCCAGGGGAACTTCGGTTTAGGAATGCGGAATGCGGAATGCGGAATGCGGAATAAAAGAATCGGGTTCCTCAGCCGGTGAGAAAGGCGGGGGTGGATGGAAACGGTGCAGCGGGTGATGCTGGGGACCTTGAACGATGCCAAAATTCGTGGGGTCCGGACGGCGTGCGCTGATGTGCGGGAGATGTTGCAAACGCCGGATTTGTCGCAGCCCGCGACCTGGACGTGTGATGTTGAGACGGGGGTGAGTGATCATCCCTTGGGCTTTGCTGAGACGATTCAGGGAGCGCAGAATCGGGCGCAGGCAGCTTATGACCGGCTAGTTGCAAAGGACGGTCAAACGCAGACGGAGCGGGTGGCGATGGGGATTGGGGTTGAAAGCGGTTTTATCGATATGGCGCCGGCAACCTTCACGCTCTACAATTTCGACGTCTGTGCCTTATTCGATGGACAGCATTATTACCTGGGGATTTCTCCGGGTTTTGAGTACCCGACCCGTCTCGTGCGGAACATTTTTCTGCACCGCCAACCCTTCCAAGAGGCCCGCCAATATATTAGCCCAACAACCGATATCGAACGCACGTCCGGCATCGTTGGGGAGATTGCCGGCGGGTACATCGATCGTCCGGAAATGACCCGCCTCTGCACCCGTCTTGCCTTCATCCGCTATCTACGGCGGCGTGAATATACCGCCTGGCAATGACTGGTGTGGGATACGCTTAAGCGGGTGGCTCCTGGCCGGTTCTGGCGGCGTATTTCGCCGCATTTTGGCGTTTGAGGCTGGCTTTGTGTTTGCGGCGGGCTTTGATGCGCGCCATTTTCTTACTTCGACTTTTCTTACTGGGCTGGGTCATACGCACTCCTTAAACGAATATGATGACGGCGGTAAGCGCAGGCGCATGCCTTGGCTGCATCTATCATACACGTCGATGGCGCCTGCGGCAATCCATGTTGCCACACGGCAGACGCCCTGTCCTCAGATCAAGCGCAAGGCCGGGTCGCGCTGAGACGCGTCGGCTAGCGCCAGCAAGCGCTCGGCCAATAACGAATCGATAATCAACACGTTGATATACCCTCGGCCACTCTCTCCGCCGCGTATGGCGCTGTAGATCGGGGCCGCTTTCAGCGCATTCGAGGCCAAAACCACCACGCGCTGCCCGATGCTGACCAAGTGCTGGAGCGTCTCCAGCGGCACCGCGCTCAAACCGGTGCTGAGGTCTTTTTCCTGTGGATTGCCGGCCGTGTCCAGGAGATGGAAACAGAGGTCCCCAACGATGCCACGCTTTTTCAAGCTCTCCACGCTAATTCCGGTCATATCAAGGATATTCATAATACCACGGTCAAAATAGCGTACCGGCCCTTCAATGGAGCCAATACCGACAAATGCCATGTCCACACACGTGGCCCGAGTCAGCACTTCACGCGCCGTATGATCATGCTCCAAGTGGTCCCGAGTCAGGCTGAAGCCAGGGCATTGCAGGGCCAGTCCGCGCACGCCTTGATCGGCGTATTTATACAGAAGTTCCCCAATCAGCGTGTTGGCGTCGATATCCGGACGGTCCACGACCGGCAACGCCACTAACGGGTAAATCGAAAAGGGACGGATCGGATCTTCGCGATACATCGCCCGAATCATACAACTGACGGCATATCCGGGCGCAATGCCAATGGACGGAGCGCCATCGAGGTGTTCCAGCAAATAGGCTTTCGCGGCCACACCGATCACGAGCATGCGTAATTGGTCAATCGCCCCCGATGCCATCGGGATCACGCGGACGTCTTTCAACCGTTTTTTCCCCCCGACGTTGAAGCGCTCTTGCAGCGCCTTCCCTAGGACTTCGTCAGGAGCTGGCGCCTGCGTGATGCGGACGAGCTGCGAGGCGATCACATACCGGATGGCCATGCCGACTTTGCCCTCCGCCACGTCCTCGACCTCCCCGGCCAAGGCTTGGTGGAACAGCTCTAATGCCTCCTCATCCCATGCCCCATCCGGGCGCCGCACGCTTTCCCAGACCACGCCGCTCGTGGTGTCGGCATCGCGTTCGTAGCCGCAGAGCATATCCAGACTGACCCGATAATAGCGCGCCAAGCGCCACAGGTGATCGAGCCGTGGCAGCGTCTTACCCTGCTCCCAGCTGTTGTAGGCTTGGGGTTTGACCTCCAGGGCATGGGCCAATTGCCGTTGCGTGATCGTCTCACCACGGGTCTGGCTAAGCTGGGTCCGCATGCGGGCCAACCGGGCCCCGAGCGTCGCCGGCGTGAGGTCATCCATGATGTGGGCTCCTGGTTACGAGACCATTGTTAGGTTGCCATGTCATCGGATGTACTTGTCACCATATCGGGTTTGGGGATCGATCTGTTCCGCTTTAAATGACAGTATAGACCAATTGCTTGACCATAGGCAAACCACGAGCCTTTGGGATTGACTTTATTTCTCTCCTAACGATATAAATTACTAAAAGGTTCAGAGAAGGCCTTTTTTGCACTACGTTGTCATCGATCATATAAGACCATCCGTGAAGGTAGATCATCTATGTGTGGTATCACAGGTATCGTCTCTACAGCCGACATTTGCCCGCAACTCTTTGAAAGCATGCAGAATCTCGAATATCGCGGGTACGATTCCGCCGGTATGGCGGTGCTCTCCGATGGCCATTTGGAAGTGCGGAAAGATACCGGGAAAATCATGGAGGTTGAGCAGCGGCAACGCCTTTCCGCCATGCACGGGTCGACGGGCATCGCCCACACCCGCTGGGCCACCCATGGCGGTGTGACGCAGCCCAACTCGCACCCGCATCTCAGCTCCGATAACCGTTTTGCCATCGTGCACAATGGCATCATCGAGAATTATGTATCGTTGCAGCGGGTCTTGCAGGCGCAGGGCTATGTGTTTCGCTCGGAAACCGATTCGGAAGTCATCGTCCACCTGATCGCGGACTATTACGCCCAGGGAGCGAGCGTGGAAGAAGCCCTCGTCACCGCGACCAAACGGCTCGAAGGGGCGTTCGCATTCACCCTTATTACAGCGGAAGCGCCGGACACGCTGTTTTGCGCCCGGCAGGAAAGCCCATTGGTCATCGGGGTCGGCGATGAAGCCCTCTTTGTGGCGTCGGATGTCAACGCATTTGCGAACTACACCCAGCATGCCGTCTATTTGAACAATGGCGAATATGCCCTGTTACAATCGCAGGGCTATACGATTAAGTCCTTACAGACAGCGTCTGAGATCTCGCGGCAGGCCGTAACGATTCAGGGGCATGGCACGAATGGCGCGGCTGACAAAGGGGCCTATCCCCATTTCATGCTGAAGGAGATTCATGAGGGCGCGGCGTGTGTTGAAACGGCTTTGGAGCTGCCGGACACGGAGATCGCCGCGCTGGCCCAGCGTATCGACACGAGCCCACAGGTCGTGTTCACCGGGATGGGGACGGCATTCTACGTGGCCCTTATGGCGCAGTACTATTTTGCGTCTCTGGCCCATGGCTATTTTCCGGTCATCAGCGCCGATGAACTGCCCTCTCTGGCGCAACCCGGTCCGGGAGATTTGACGCTGGCCATCTCCCAGTCAGGGGAAACCTACGATACCCTCAAAGCCCTGCGCTATACCCAACAACAAGGCGGCCAGACCGCAGCCGTGGTGAACGTCCCAAGCTCCTCCATGGTGCGTGAGGTCGATCAAGCCATCTTGCAAGGGATTGGCCCGGAGATCTGCGTGCTCAGCACCAAGAGCACGATTTCACAAATTACGATTCTGCTGCGCGTCGCCTTAGAGCTGGCCCGGTTGCGTGGCGTATGCAGTGACGCGATGTACGCCACCCATCGCCATGCGTTGGGCACGCTGCCGCAGGCGCTACAGTATATGTATGCCGACCTCGTGCCGGTGGTACGCGACCTTGGCCACCGTTACTGTGATATTGACCATTGGTTTTTCATTGGCCGTGGCATTTATAGTACGGTCGCACTAGAATCCGCCCTCAAATTCAAAGAAGTCTCGTACCTCCACGCCGAAGGCATGTCCGGTGGCTTTTTGAAGCATGGCACGATTGCCCTGATTGATGCGCAGACGCATTCGCTGGCCTTTGTCCCCCATCCCAAGGAGGAAGCGTTGTACAACGCCACGTTGACGAATATTCAGGAGATTCGGGCCCGGGGCGGCTTGGTGATTGGCGTGCTGCAGCATAAAGATGAGCGGGTGAATTCTATTCTTGATGACACCATCATCGTGCCGGACACGCCGGCGCTCGTCACCCCGCTGGTGCATCTCACGGCTGGACAGATGCTATCCTATCACACCGCCCTGGCCCTGGGACGTAACATCGATAAGCCTCGAGCGTTGGCCAAATCCGTCACGGTCGCCTGATGACGAATGCGGATTGCGGAATGCGGATTGCGGAATGAAGGCATGACGGAAGCAAGCCATGTTCCATTCTTCTGTTCGCGTTCCGTAGCGCCCTGCAGGCGCTGGTGGGAGGCCGAGAGAAAGATGGATATGCGGGCTCGTTGATTGCAGCCGTTTTGGATGGTATTCTATGTACCGGATGTTGTAAGATGCATTATGCATCAGCTCCACCTCCAAGAGGCCCCTCAAGACGTTCGAGAACAATTATGGGAAGCCCACCGTAGAGTTATTCGTCAATACATAGAAGTTGTGGAGGAATGCCTCGCGGACCAAACCTCTAAATTTGACTTACCAGATAGAGATCATACTTCTTGAGGGAATCAGCAATCGATCCAGAACACTTCGTGCAAAACAGGGCAGCATCTGCGATGGCATGCTGCCCCTGTCTCAACAGGTCGTCTCACATTCTATCGCTGCTGCACCCGCCTAAAATTCGTACTGCACATCCGACAACCGACGGCCAATTTCAGCAATCACCTCGGTTTCCTCCGCCTCGGTCGCCGCCTGAAACGTCACGGAAAAGCGCACATACGGCCCGGCATCGTCCCACGGAACCGTGCAGATCAATTTCTCTCGGATCAGGTATTGGCAAAAATCCTCGCCATTCTCAAACCGTTGGCCGCCGACAATGCCGCGAGGGGCGCGCGTGTAGAGGAAAAACGAGGCCGCCGGTTTGCGCGCCTGGAAGCCGGCCTGTTGCAGCGTCTGCGCCAGTCGCTCTAAGCGCCGGCTATACTTGGCCGCAATCTCTTGCGTCATCTCCGGATGCTGTAAGGCATAACATCCCGCCATTTGGATCGCCTTGAACTGACCCGAATCAAAGTTGTCCTTGAGGTCGGCAAAGGCCCGCACCACCAACGCATTGCCACAGACCCATGCCAGACGCCAGCCGGTCATGTTGAACGCTTTGGACATGCTATGAACTTCGATGCCGACCTCTTTGGCGCCGGGAATGGACAAGAAACTCAGCGGCGCACCCGTAAACACGAGCGCGGCGTACGCCGCATCCTGCACGACGATCAACGAATGCTGCCGGGCAAATTCGACCACCTCGGCAAAAAACTCACGGGTGGCGACCGCGCCAGTGGGGTTGTTGGGATAATTCAGCAGCAGGATTTTCGCCTTGTCGAGCTGCTCCGGGGTCAAGCTGTGCAGATCCGGCAGGTAATGATTCTCTTCGAGCAGCGGCAGATTGTACACCTCGCCCCCATACCAGCGGGCGTGCGTGCCCAGCACCGGATAGCCGGGCGTGGTCAGGATCACGGCATCCCCATGATTAATGAAACAGGCCGGCAAAAACGACAGCGCGTTCTTGGCGCCGACCGCATGGTTGACTTCCGTCACGGGATCGAGCCCCTCGACGCCGTAGACGCGGGCCATATACTGTGCCACGCTCTCTTTGAATTCGAGCGGGCCATTGTCCGAATAGCCGCGATTCTCCAGCATACTCGCCTGCTCGGCCAGGGCATTGACCACGCCCGGATAGGCCATGCCATCGGGCTCACCTACCCCCATGTCAATGAGCGCTATATCCGGTTTGGCTTTCACCGCCGCATCACGGGCCCGCCGAATTTTTTCGAATTTGTACAGCTCCGTCCCTTTGCCGTAATTCCGCCCACCAATGCGCTCGGCAAACAGCTCCTGGATATAGCTCTCAGCCATTTTTTCTTCTCTCCGTATCTCGGCCTGACCTGGGTCCGCCCCCCCCCCGACGCAAAGCCGTTTTTCTTCTTAGCTGACGGCTGACAGCTGACAGCTAGGCGCTTCTTAAGCCTTGTCCACCTGCTGAAAACGAGCTTGCAGCGCCCGTAACCGTTCCTCCATGGACACTTCGCGTTCCGGTTCGGGCCGGCGCTGAGCCGGTGCTTCGCGCTGGGCCGGAGCCGCTTGCTTCGCCGCCGCCGGACGTCTGCGCCGCCGCCGAGGTGGACTACTGGCGGCACGTTTACGCGGCGCGGCAGGGACAGCTCGTTCGCGTTGCTGAATTTTCATCGACAGGGAAATCCGCTGCAGCGCCTGGTCGACACTCAGCACACGCACGCGCACGACCTGCCCAACCTGCACGATCTCACGCGGGTCGCGCACATAACGCTGCGACAGTTCGGAAATATGGACGAGCCCGTCCTGATGCACACCGATATCCACAAAAGCCCCGAAATTGGTGACGTTACTCACCACGCCTTCTAGCACCATGCCCTCTTCGAGATTCTCCAGCGTGGTGACATCTTCGCGGAACTGCGGCACGATGAATTGCTCGCGCGGGTCACGGCCGGGCTTGAGTAGCTCCTCGCGAATATCTTGGAGCGTCAAGAGCCCCACCTCTTCGCCGGCAAATTGCTCGATGTTCAGGCTGCTCACCAGCTCCGCATTGGCCACCAGCGTCTCGACCGGCACGTCGAGGGAGTGCGCCATCTGCTCCACCACCCCATAGGTCTCCGGGTGCACCGCCGTACTGTCGAGGACATTCTCCCCATCCTTAATGCGTAAGAAGCCGGTGGCCTGCTGGTAGGCTTTCTCCCCGACACCGTTGACCTGCAGGAATTGTTGCCGGCTGGTAAAGCGGCCATGCGTATTGCGATGCGACACCACATTTCTCGCCTGACGCATATTGAGACCAGCGACGTGCTGCAGCAGCTCCGCTGAGGCCGTATTCACATCGACGCCAACCCGGTTCACACACGACTCGACCGTCTCCGATAGGCTTTGACGCAGCGGCTTTTGGTCGACATCATGCTGATACTGCCCCACCCCAATCGATTTGGGATCGATCTTCACGAGCTCCGCCAGGGGATCTTGCAAGCGCCGCGCAATGGAAATGGCGCCGCGGATGGTGACATCGAGATATGGGAATTCTTCCCGCGCCACCTTCGAGGCGGAATAGACCGAGGCTCCGGCCTCATTCACGACCACACAGGCCACATCCCGAATCTCAGCCTTGCGGAGAAACTGCCGGACAAAGGTTGTCGCTTCACGCGACCCGGTGCCGTTGCCAATGGCGATGGCGCTCACGCGAAAGCGGCTCAGCAGGTCTTGTAAGATCTGCTCAGCGCCGTCCACATCGTTGCGCGGGGCCAACGGATAGATGGTGGCGTATTCGAGATATTTCCCCGTTTCATCGACCGCCGTCACTTTACAACCGGTCCGCAAGCCCGGATCGACCCCCATCACCCCCTGCGTCCCCAAAGGCGGCGACATCAACAAGCTGCGGAGGTTCTCCCGAAACACGCCAATCGCTTCCGTATCGGCGCGCGTTTTCATCGTCCCCCGCACCTCGTTCTGGAGCGACGGCAGCAGCAAGCGCTGGTACGCATCGTCAACTGCGCTGAGCAGATACGGCGCACTCGGCGTTTCGCTCTGGGGCACGATCTGCTGGCGGATCAGCCCACGCGCTTTCTCGTCATCGATCTCGATCGCCACCGACAGCACCCCCTCACGCACACCGCGCAGAATCGCCAAGATGCGGTGCGACGGAATGGAGGCGACCGGCTCCCGGAAGTCGTAGTAATCCTGGAACTTGGTTTTCTCCTCCGCCTTCCCACGCGCCACGGCTGCACGCACGCTGCCATCGTTGAGCATCGTCGCGCGCAAGGCTTTACGCAGCTCGGCACGGTCCGCAATCCATTCCGCCAGAATGTGTCCAGCGCCGGTAAGCGCCTCCGCCGCCGTGGGGACTTCCTTCTCGGCGTTGACCAACGTTGCCGCCAGCTGCTGGATTTCCGCCTCGCTCGCCTGCTGCGCCCAGATGAGCTGGGCGAGGGGTTCCAAACCCCGCTCGATCGCCATGCTGGCTTTGGTCTGGCGTTTGGGCCGATAGGGCAGATACAAATCCTCCAACTCGGTGCGGTTAAAGCAGTCCTGAATGTGTTGGCGCAGCTCGTCGGTCAGTTTGCCCTGTTCTTCAATGGTAGTCAAAATGGTGGCGCGGCGCTGTTCCAACTCCTGATAATACTTATGCCGTTGCGCCACCTGACGAATCTGTTCTTCGTCCAGATTGCCGGTCGCTTCTTTGCGATAGCGTGCAATAAAGGGCGCGGTCGCATCATCGAGAAGCAGCGCCACCGTACGCTGCACTTGTTCGGGCCGCAGAGCGATATCTGCGGCAATTCGCATGGAGAGTTCGGGATAAAGAATCGCGTTTTCAGATGGCATCATAGACTCAACTACTGTCTGCTCGACTGGGGCGCACCCCGTCGGCAGCGACCTGAGGTGAGCACGATGGGATAGCTCGGGAAAGCGCTCCTTTGTCACACAGGAAGGAGTGGTCCTCGGGTAACCCGTTTATCGCAGTAAGGGCCAGCGACTACGCTGCCGGCAGAACGCCAGGGCGCATGGCCCGCGCCCCGCAGCCGCGAGCTGGCAGTGTAGCAGAATCCCCGTCCCGGAGCTAGCCTCGACTCGCACAACCTGGGCACGTGGTTGCACCGGAGCGGGTATTTCTGCTATAAACCACTGCACAACCAACGGATTCTGACGCCTGTCAATCTTCGGCGACCTTCCAGCAGAGAAGCGCAGGCCGTCTCATATCGTATCCTACCGCAGAAAGCACAAGGATGAAAGCCATATGCCGTACATTGCCATGAATAATTTTCAGGTTGACACCGGTCAAGCCGCGCAATTCGAGGAGCGCTGGCGCCATCGCCGCAGTTATTTGCAGGATGTCCCCGGGTTCGAACATTTCCAACTGCTGCGGGGTGAGGAAAAGGAGGGTGTGATTCATTACGTCTCGCATTCGACCTGGGCCTCCAAACAAGCGTTTGTCGACTGGACCCAGTCCGATAGCTTCGTGCAGGCGCACCGCGGCGACCCGCTGCCGAAGGGCATGGTACAAGGCCCGCCGCACCTGGCGGCGTTTGAAGTCGTCGATCTGCCGGACTAACGCTCGATTGCGGATTGCGGATTGCGGATTGCGGATTGCGGATTGCGGATTATGGTGAGATTGGCTCTGTGACCCGATCCGAGGCATCCGCCACCATTGGCAATGCCAGTACAACGCCGGCGGCAGCGGGCACCTGCCAGTCCATCCTAACCGGGTTCGACCCTAAAATTATGGTTCTCCCGAAAACGGAGGCACCGGCTGCGAAACCGGACTTCCAACGTGTACAGGCCGGTTTCGGCATCTTCAGGCAAGTCAATAAAGATATCCACGCGCCAGCGTCCAGGCTTGATCGCGTAGCTTTCGTCCACATCATTGAAGACGGGCCGATTCTTGAAATAGATGCGGGTATACCGCTTCCCAAGGACTTCGTCTGCTCTCTCGTTAGAACACATGGCGTAGACGAGACGATGATTAAATTGACCACCCGGCTTGAGACGCGGTGGAATCAGTTCGTTCGTCTCGACTTTGATAAAGGGGCGCCGCAGGTTGGCACAACCGTATTCTGCCCACACGGCCTCTGGGAGTGCTAGGGATTTTTCGCCAGGTTTTCTCGTCATTTTTTCGAAATCCCACAGCACGTTATGCACCGCTGCGCAGGCCGTCAGCCACAAGAGTCCGGCAAGAATGATTATTTGTGGATACGCCATACGGAACCCCCACTTGGGGTTGGTTTGGTTGCCCTTGGGCCAGCCGCAGCTCTCTTACGTCGTGGCCGTTTTCGCGGTTTGCGGGGCTGAGATAGCGACTGCGATTTGGTTTTCGACGCTTTTGGAGCTGGCGTCACAACGACAGGCACTCCGGCTTGCTCAGAGGGCGGCAGCTTAGCGATCGATTCGTCATTGGGCGGATGGGGTATGGGCTCAGAAGTCCCCTCTTTTTCCAGTGGGAACTCAATGGGAATAGGTCTCTTGTCCTGCCCCGGCGGTGTGACAGTTGCGCCAACCAATACATCATCTGGAGATAGTGTTTCAGTCACGGGCATATTGTCATCAGCAGGCGGCGACTTGGCCTGCCCGGATTGGTCAGCCACCACCGGGGGCGTATTAGACTCGGCAGGCAGTTCGCCTTCAGAAGATGACGGCAGAGGCGGCAAAATGTGAGCCTGGCTAGATTCCGCTGGTGTTGTTACGGCCTCGGACGGGGGCGCGTCTTGAGGTAAGGGCTCGACTACTGAGACTGGTGTCTTAAGAGGCAGATCTGATCCGCGAGGGACGATCGGCGATGGCATGCCCAGGAAAAACAGGAGACCGACTGCCGCGATCGAGGTAACCAGCACGGCTGCGGGCGCCCAATACGCTTTCCAAGCCAGAGCTGACCGAGGGGCTCGGGTTTCGGCAACGCCAGAGTCGCTTCCCTCGACCAGTCGGGTCGCCTTGATCCCGTCAGGCTCGGTCTCAGGCTGCGAGACGAGGCGGGTTTCCTGCGTCGGCGCCTCGGATGGCGAGGCGCTGCCCGTATGAGCTTGCGGCGGCGTCAGCAGTGCGGACACGATGTCCCGTGTATCCGTCTCTGCAACACAATTGGCAAGCGCATGGGAGAATGTCTCAGTACTTTGAAAACGCTCGTCGGGCGCCTTGGCCAAAGCGCGGAGTATGACATGCTCCAGTTCCGGAGAGACGGCTGATGTGAAAGAGCGGGGAGATGGCGGCGGGGTTTCCACCTGAGCGCGGATCAGCGCATACTCGCTGGTGTTCTCGAACGGCACACGGCCCGTGACCAGCTCGTACAGCAGAATCCCCAAGGAATAGATGTCAGACCGGATATCGGTCTCTTCGCCACGAAGTTGTTCTGGCGAGATGTATTCTAAGGTGCCGACCAGACGGCCCGTCCGCGTCAAGTGGGCCGACCCCAACACCCGGGCCAGGCCAAAATCCATCACCTTGATGACGCCGGTCTCGGTCAGCATCATGTTAGACGGCTTGAGATCTCGATGAATGATATGATGTTGGTGGGCGAAACCAATCCCATTGAGCGCCTGTTGGAACAGTCCGACGGCGCTTTCAGGCGTTAAGGCCCCGCGCAGTTCGAGCAGCCTCTGCAGGGTCCAGCCCCGGACATATTCCATGACCAGCCCAATGTCCGTGCCCTCTTGTACGAACGCATACACCGTCGCGATATTGCTGTGGTTGAGCTGGGCCAAGGTCACGGCCTCCGTGCGAAAACGTGCCACGACGTCCGGCCGGCTAGCCAGCTCCGACCGCAGCAGCTTGATCGCGACCTGGCGTTGCAACATCATGTCTTCACCGACGAAAACCTCTCCCATGCCGCCGACACCGATGGTGTCCGTAATCGTGTAGGCGCCGATGGTTTTGCCGATCATGACGTACCCTCCTGTAACATATCTCTCGTGGGACGCTCGCTGCTGGGTATAGGATGGACATGAGCGGTCATCGCTGTATCTACGGCTGCCTTCACACACAGGACCCCAACCGTAATGTTGTCGTACCCGCCGCGCTGCTTGGCCAAGGCAATGAGATTTTCACAGGCGGCAGGCGGTTCGTCTGCTAACACGATAGCTTTTATTTCAGCGTCTTGCACGAGATCGGACAAACCATCGGTGCATAAAATAAAGCGATCATCCGCTTTGACGGGAAGCGGCTGCTCCCATGTCGCCACAGAAACGCGGGGCTTGGTGCCGAGGGCCCGCAGCAGTACATTTTTGTCGGGGTGCTGGCGGGCCTGCTCTGGATCGATCAGGCCTTGGCGCAGCATCTGCATGACGATGGAATGGTCCTCCGTCATCAGGTAGATGGTGTCATCACGCACCAAGTATAGTCTGCTATCGCCAACGTGGGCGGCGTATGCCGCATTGCCTCGCAGGACAAGGCTGGTGCAGGTGGTGCCCATACCCTGGTATATGGGGTTGTGCCGGGCGGTGCGATGGATGCGCCGATTGGCCTCGTGGAAAGCGCGTTCAAGGGCCTTGTGCGGCTCGGCATAATGCCGGTAATACGCGCGTTTGATAATGCGGACAGCCATTTCACTGGCGACTTCGCCTGCCGCATGCCCGCTCATACCATCCGCTACTAAGGCTAGCAAGCCTCGTCTTGCTTCAGGACGGGGCGGCTGCGGGTGGGCATAACTAGCACAGTCTTCGTTGTCTGGCCGATGACAGCCCATGTCGCTGAGAATGCCGACAGTGATGAAGTAAGGACTGGATGCCACCTCACCGCTTGTCGCTTTATTGAGGCGGTTTAAAAGGCTCGACAAAGTGGTTACTGTGTTCGCCCACATGGATTTGGATCCTAATATCTTGCAAGCCGTCATGTTTCAACACCGCATCGATACGGGAACCTACTGCGGCTTCGAATTCCCAGGGTGTGTCAGCCATGTGCTGGCCATTCTGGTAAACTTTGGCCCGACTGGGTAAAGAGTCGATAGACACAGGCACCAACCGCTGGACTGAGGGCAGAGAATCCGGCGGCAGTGCAGAGGGCAACTGCTGGTGGGAAACCTCAGGGCGCTGCGCTGGTTTAACTGCTCGCAAGTTCAGGAACATACCCGTGATAATCAGAATGACCAGTGCGCCTCCGGCAACCCACAGAGGCCATTGATCATACGCCATCGCAACCCAATTATGAACGTCTAGTCCAAGCTTTCTGCGATATCCTATCGTACTGAGTCGTGGCTGTGAGACCACGGCAGCCAGGCGTTCTATGTCGTGCAAGAGGTCCTGGGCTGTCTCGTAGCGATGTGATGGCCTCTTCTGCAGGCAGCGGTGAATAAGAGCTCGTGCCTCCTGGGGTAGGGCTGGATTCAGGGACTCCGGCGGTAGATAATTCACTGAGTCAATTTTCCTAAAACACTCGGTCAGAGATTCCGCCTCGAACGGCAATTTACCCGTGACCATTTCGTAGAGCAGTACCCCCAGTCCCCAGATATCCGAACTCCGACCACCGGTTGTAGCTCCCATTAACTGTTCGGGAGCCAGATACTGTATGGTACCAATGAAATTGCCTTCCCGTGTCAGAGTCGGGGTATTGACATCCCTGGCGATACCGAAATCCAACAACTTGACCTCATTCCGGGTACTAATCTTGATGTTGTTGGATTTGAGATCTCGATGGGCCACGCCGTGGTCGTGTATATAGCGAATCGCATCCGCAACCCGTTGGAAAATGAAAGTTGCTTCTGACAGGGGTAGAGGCGCTTGGACTCGCAGTTGATCGGCGAGGGTGGGGCCGTCCACGTACTCCATGACAATACAGGGTTTACCCTCGAACTCCAGAAACTCATATAGCGTCACAATGTTGGGGTGGTGCAGACCCGCATGGATACGGGCCTCATTGAGAAAGCGTTGTACAAATTTCAGATCGCGATCCGTCCGGCTCAATACCTTCAAAGCGACCACCCGGTCGATGCGGGTATGGACAGCACGATAGACCTCTCCCATTCCCCCCATACCCAGAAATTCGACCAGTCGATATTGTCCGATATGTGTGCTGAGAGGCAACATGCATGCCACCTAATATAACAGTGAATCAGGCGCCGTAAGGGTCATTTGGGCACCGAATTTCCACTCATTATTTCCAGACGGAACCAATGGAGACACCTGCGCCGAGTCGGCGACAGCCCTTATTGTAGAGCATACTGACAGTGGTGGCATAAGGCTCAATTCACGTTATAGCCTACGCCTTTTCTCTAGCACATACGTAGGCTTGTTACCAATTTCAGCAACCTTAAAGTCGATCTCTCTATCTTTAAAATCTCTAAGTTTTAAAATAGCTTTTAAGTACGAACCTACCGGTGCTTTATATGACCAGGGAGTCATGCCAACAACCTTACCATTCATATAAACTTTGCACTTAGAGGGATGGGAGTTAATGATTATAGGAACTAGCCGCCGTGACTGATTACCGGTGCCTAGCTGAGGCGTTCCTGGTTTTTGGAGTACTGACGATGATGAAGTATCGCGATTCTTAGAGGGCGTCATCACTCCATTAAAAGGCCAGGTTAAGACTACTATTGCGACGATCAGAATGACAAGCACCCCTCCGGTACTGGCCATAATGAAGCGTGGGCGAGTTGTGAGATTGCGAATAGCCCACCATCTTGACCACTGTACCGCCTCCCCTTTGTTTTTTTCGTGTTGTGCTTCGCTCTCGCCTCTTGGGTATGGGTTTCTTCTGATGTGTTGTCGTAGCATTATTGACGATTGGCTCTAAGGCTTTGATCAAACGGTCGATATCGGTACGGAAGCGTGAGTCACTGAGTTCGAGCGCTTACCGACGCGCCAACCTTCGCAGTACGTCCGGTAGTTCAGCCTGGGACGGCATGGAAGCGCCTTCGATAAGTACCGGGATGACACAAATCTTCCGTTTCAGTGCAGTGGCAATTTCCAATCGTACAAAGTCTTCCGGGTCATCAATGCGTCGTTTCCTTGTATCGCCACTGATAAATAACCACCGTTTGCCGATTAGCGCGATTAACACATCGCATGATCCAACGGCCTGCTCAATCGCTTCGACAAAATCCAACCCAGGCTCAATGTTGTCAATATCCCTAAAGAGACGCGTGCTATCGAAGTGCTCATAGAGGCGGTCATAGAGCCGGCCAGCATACCCACCAGTATCATCACGACGGTAGCTGATAAAGATACCCGGCATACCCATACTCTCAGTGTATCAATCGATGTCATCACGATGTATTTGACATCTTTCTATGCTCCGAGACATGTGGCGTAGCAGCAATGCATAAGCCGCTATGACTATTTGAGCACTGGTTTAACATCCATGATCTCACTACCAAAACGAATAGGGACGGCAAAGCTGAGTTGTGCTTTTGTGTAGGTGAATATCCCGATGACGCGGCCACGGTCGTCGAACACTGGGCCACCACTATACCCTGCAGCCGCGCTGTTGGCCGTGAGCTGAAAGACATCCCCAATCTCAGTGTAGTATTCATCAGGGGCGTCACCATCTGGTATGGCCTCAGCCTCACCGTGGATGACCTTACCGATTAACCCATCGGCAACCGTCACATCCGGGACGACCACGAACTGGCCGGCAGGGTTAAGGGGATCGTGGGACTTCCTACGTACCGCAGCGTCGGGAGACACGCCTGGATAGCCCAAAATGGTAATGGCATCGCCGGGGCGACTCTCATCGAAACTGTCGTAGTAATCTACTTGCTTTACCGACCCAGATACGTCAACCTTGATCAAGGCGACATCGTGCCGGTCAGACGTTCTAACCAACCGGGCAGGTATACGTAACTTATTCTTGGGGAACGTGACATCAAGCCTTTCAAACCGGCCTTCAAACCGGCTAGACACCACATAGTAACCATCTTTTCGCTTTTCCACCAACAGCCTTGCATTGGCAGGTACCCACGGATGGTCTCTTCTCAATTGATGCAGCATAAACCGCTGATCGTCCTCAGGCATTGGTGAAGCACTCCGTTTATACTGAACTTTACCTGTTGTGCGGTTCACCCGCTCCACCTCGAAAACAACACTCTTGACGTTAGGCAGGTCGTAGCGGGTATGCCACGCAGCCGCCACGTGGCGATTGGTCAGAATAAACCCAGTGTGTGCAACGACGAAACCAGAACCTTGTCCCCCGTCACGAATGGGAATATTGGTGCCGTTGTCGTCATCGAGATACAGCCACGGAAAGTAGCGATCACCGATTTTCAGATAGGCTGGGTATTTCCCTTTGCTCTCATACCGATGATAAACTTGTTTATCGCTATCCGTATGGATCAATTTCCAACCGACCTCGATAAAGACGGTAGACGGACCGAATTTAGCGGCGATTTCGGCCGGGCTCATAATGGGATACTCGGAGGTATCGGACTGGGCTACGCTCACCATCTTCTGAGTGATAATGTCGATTTCACCAGTCAATTTTTTCGTGTTAGTCTGGTTCAGATAGAGCAAGACACCGGCCACAACGACAATTACGCCGACCAGGACCGCAGCGAGATTGACCAATGTCTTGCGAGAACTCTGCTGATATTGGTCGATCATCCGCTCCACCGTAGTCCGGCCTACCGAGGCTCTGGAGGGGATAGTGGAGGAGCCAGAGTTATTGTAGGAAGCCGATTCTCGGGTCTCACGCATGAATGCCCCATCAGCTTCCCGAGTCGTATGGTTTGTACTGTCAGGCCGAGGCTCCAAATCGAACTGGAATTCCGGTCCGCCAGGCCCCAATTGGATTTTATCGCCGGGTACGATGCTGGTTGGGCTCGAGATGCGTTGTTGATTCACGTAGGTTCCATTCCGACTATTCAGATCGGTTATGATGTACCTGCCCTCATGATTCTCTTCTTGTGAAATTCTGGCGTGATCCCGGCTGACGAGGTCATCCTGATCGGGATCGTACTGGATGGTCTGTTCGGTGCCCCGTCCCAACGTGACGACGTTGAACTTGTCCATCGGAAATGTATCAACTTCGTTCGCCTTGGAGCCGCCGATGTGTTTAATGATCATATTTGGCATGGCCTATCCTCCGGATTAGCCGTTGCAATCCACGATCGGAAAGGATGCAATCACGCTGTCCACGACGTTTTCCTCGCCAAGATTGTGCCAACACCACCGTCGGGCATGTCCTCTGAAGCGGCTTATCGAACGTTCGTTGTAGACCTCTTGGTACGCATCATCCTCTCCATACACCACGAGATGACCTGAACCAAGAAAGCAGGGAGCGTTCCATCCATCATATGGTTCTAAACGAGACGACACGAGATGGCGACAACCAACTCGCAAAACCTGCCGGGATATACGCTTGCGCACGACTGTCTGCGCACTGATGGTGTATAAACCCGTTTAGGCAGCTCACGTATATTTGAGGCTCAACAATGAGCGTGTCTTCCTCTCTAGGAGATGAAAAATATCAATAACCTATTTCATCTCAAACTTTCCAGGAGCGGCTTGTCAATACGCTTCCAGCCGATTCAGAAAGCCAATACGGCACACACGAATGTCAGGATTGGCTCATATTAGCACATTTAGAAAGGCGCAACATGGGGATTTCATGAAGTTTTCATGGGGATTTCATGGGGATTTTGTGAAACGTGTGTCATGGGCCCTCTTCCAAAACCTCTGCCCATTTGCATCGACGCCGCATCCACGGTACGATACCAAACAATAGCTGTGAGACGGAACGAGCCGCTCACAGCCGATCAGCCATGAGCGACACGGTTCTCAGCATGTTCCCTTTTTCTTCTCTTTCAAGAGCTGATAGCTGTCAGCTGTCAGCTGAGAACTAAAAGCTCCCCATCGAAACATACAGGTATGGTGACTTCTTCTACACCCAACGACACACAACAATGGCTCGTCCCCATCGCCCCGGAATTGCTCGTCTCCGTGCAGACGGACGAAGAGCCCATCATTGAAGCCGTCACGCCACAAGCCGCCGCCTGGGTTGGGGAAAATGCCGAGGCCCTCCTCGGGCACTCGCTCACCGACGTCTTCGGTGTTGTCCTGCCCGGTCTGGCCGCGGTCGTGGACCAGGTCTTTACGACTGGGAATCCCGTGTGGGATTATCGCGTCACGTTTACGGATCAGGCCGGGATCGAGCGTACGGTCCTCATTCAAGCCGGGTTGCGGCCTGGCAAGCTGGGCCGTTGGGGCGCGCTTGTAGCGCTGCGGCTCGAGGAACTGCCAACGCGTCACGCACAGCGGCGCGCACCGCAGAATGGCCACATCGTCCACGGAATCATTGGCCACTCCGACGCGTTACGCCAAATCTTTCGGAAAATCGCCATCTATGGCCCCACCGACGCGCCGGTGATCATTACCGGCGAAACGGGGACGGGGAAAGAACTCGCGGCTCGGGCCTTGCACGCGGCAAGTGGGCGGAAGCGTCAGCCCTTCGTGGCCGTGAATTGCGCCGCGCTGTCGGAAGAACTCCTGGAATCCGAACTCTTTGGGCACGAACGAGGGGCGTTCACCAGCGCCGTGCGCGCCCATCGGGGGCGGTTTGAACGGGCACATGAAGGCACGTTGTTTCTCGATGAGATCGGCGAGATGCCCATGCGCTTGCAGGCCAAGCTGTTACGCGTCCTGGAGGAGGGCGCCATCGAACGCGTGGGTGGCGAACGTGAAGTATCGGTCGATGTGCGCCTGTTGAGCGCCACCAACGTGCCGCTGGAGCCGGCAGTGCAAGCGCGGGAGTTTCGGTTGGATCTCTATCATCGTATCGACGTGCTTCGGCTCCACATGCCGGCGTTACGCGAGCGGACTGACGACATCCCCCTTTTAGTGGACCATTTCCTGGAAAGCCTCAATACGACGTATCAGCGCCATATTCGGCGCCTCACGCCAGATGCCATTGCCCTCTTGCAAAGCTACTCCTGGCCGGGAAATATCCGCGAGCTACGCAATGTCCTGGAGCGCGTCTACGTCGAGACCAGCGCCGATGTGATCGGCCACAGGGCCTTTGACGAGTGGGTGGAAGAGCGCTCACGCTTTTCTCCCGGCACGTGGGATTTGCAGGCACGGCAAACGGCGCGGGCGGAACGGCCCGTGCTGATCCCACCCTACGCCGGCGTGCCGCAGCCGTCGCAACGCCTATTGCCTTCGGGTCGCGATGCCGAGGTCATCGATGTCGTCCCGCATCATGTGGAGCCGTTCGCTCCGGCCCACGACGGGCGCCTCCCGATCGATGTCGTCCCGCCGCAAGCGCCGCCAGAACTGACGCGGGAACGCCTGGAACGCGCCTATCGGCAGGCCCGAGGCAATATTACTCAGGCGGCAAAACTGTTGGGTGTGCACAAAGCCACGCTCTATCGGCGCATGAAGGCACTCGGCGTCAGCCGTGAGGATCTCGAACTTCAGCACTCCGCCTCGCCTGACCTAGCCCCCTCAGATCACAAGCAGGAAGGGCCAGCCGATGAGCCGTGAACTCGATGACTTTTTGCGCGGCTATGCCGATCTTGTACTGGTCAATTTCTGGCACGAAGGCTGCGAGGCGAGTCGGTACATGGAGCAACTCATCGGTAGCATCGAGCGCTTCAACGACATCCCCGTCCTGCGCCTGACACTGCCCGAACACCGGGACTGGGCGGGCGCGCATGGGATCTACGGAACGCCGGCTTTGATCGTCTACTATCGGCATCAGCCGCTCTTTCGCCTCATTGGCCGCGTGACCTCGCACGAATTGCTGCAACGCTTCTTGGATTTCGATTTGTAAAAAATTTCGGAATGAGGCATGTCATTTTGCGATTCAAATCGGACATGAGACTTCCAGAATGCACCCTGATGACAATCGGCTTGCAGGTCGGCTTCCTGAGTCTCTGGCTCCTTGCGCTTGGCGGTTGCCAGGGAATCGGCATCTCTCACCCCAGTTCGAGAGAGGAAGCCCGGCTAGCCACACGGACACCGATGGTGATCATTCCGGCAGGTTTCTTTCTTGTCGGAAGTACGCCTGAGGAACGGGAATACGGCTATCAACTCGATGAAACGCTCCATAAGAGTACCGCCGCCCGGCAGTATGGCTGGTTCGAGAAGGAAGTGAGCCAGCGCCGTGTTTCCCTCCCGGCGTACCGCATTGACCGGACGCCTGTGACGCAGGCGGCCTACCAACAGTTTGTCACGCGCACAGGCCACCGCGCTCCGTTTGTGACGCAAGCCGTCTGGGAAGGTTACGGGCTGATTCACGCGTATGACGCCGTGCAGAAATTTCTCTGGCGTGAGCAGCAGGCCCCATCCGGCCGCGAGCAGCATCCGGTGGTCCTGGTCAGCCAGGCGGATGCGGTCACCTACTGTACATGGCGCGGCCGGCAAGAAGGACGGACGTTGCGGCTGCCGACGGAAGCAGAATGGGAAAAGGCGGCGCGTGGTGCCGACGGACGTTACTTTCCCTGGGGCAACCCGTTTCAGGCGACCCATCTCAATAGCTATGATAAAGGTCCTTTCGACACGGCGCCGGTTGGGCAATATCCCCAGGGGCAAAGCCCGTATGGTGTCTTCGATATGGCCGGACAGGTGTTCGAATGGACCGCGACGCTGTGGCAGGCCAACGCACAGCGATACGTCGTCAAGGGGGGGTCGTGGAACGACTTGCCCGGTGTCACCCGGGCGGCGGCGCGGCATGGACGTCCGGCAGATTTGAAGCATATTCTGGTCGGATTCCGTTGTGCCGGGCCAGTCGGGGCTGAGGACTGATCTTCCTCCAATCCGCAATCCGCAATCCGCAATCCGCAATTTAGCCCTCGGTATTCGCCAGGGGGATGGTGCGCTCGAAGACCGTGAACGGAGACGATTCCGCATCACGCAAGGCTTTCTGGAGTTGGGCCTGTCCCTTGCCGCCGCCGTTTTGTAGCACGGCCTCGAAAAATTTGCGGTAGAAATGGTCCGGATGCACCACAAGGCGAACGCGTAGCGTTTCCGCTCCTTTCGGAATCACCTGGTCATACGTCACCGCATGGGACGCGTGTGGCGGAATGCGCGTATCGTAGACTTCCTTCGACAAGTCCATCGTCACCTCACGTCCAATGACAGCACGCCCAATGACCGTTTGTTGAGGCGTTACATCGATCGGTTGCTCTTGCGCGTTGAGCAAGTGCGCCTGGATAAAAATCTTCGGCGTGACATAGGTCGGCAGGTAATGGCCGGCCCCGGAATTGGTGATGGTGATCGTGGTGCGTATGCGGTCGCCGGCGCTGTAGGATGTCGCGTCCGGCGTCACGGTGACGGTCATGGCTTGTTTTACCATGTCGGGATCGTGGATCCCGCGCCAGAGATGGCGTCGGTCAGGCATATGGCAGCTTTGACAGTGCGTTCCTGCCGCGGCATAGCGGCTCTGCCGCCATTCCTCATAGGTGTTCTCCAGCAGCTTGCCGTTGAGGGCAAACGCATCCGGCTCGAATTGGTGGCATGGTTTGCAAAAGGCGGATTGCTCATAGGCTTTGCTGACCGTAAATCCGCCGTGCGGCAGTTTCGTGCCGGGCGGCAAGGGCGGCAGCTCAGGGCGTCTCGGTGGACCAAAGTGCTGGTGTTGACGCACGTGACAACCCGCACAGAGCAGACCGGCTTGTTGCAAGGCGGCATCGAACGCCGGATTGGGACGATACGTCCCAGCCTGCTCGATAAAGGGCAACTGTTCACGCAAGGGCGTGTGGCAGGTGGCGCAAATGGTGTAAGTCGCCGGATCGGATTGTTCCATGTCGAGGACTTGGCCATACCATCCGGGGCTCACCGCGCGGCTGTGGAGCGTCGTCTTCCAGTCCTGATATTGCTGCGGGTGACACACGCCGCAATCCTTCGGGTGTAGCGAGGCTTCCAACGGCGAGTAGCTCTTGGGGGGAGGCCCCTGGAGCGGCACGGGTAATTGCCAGTGCCGCTCCAGGAATGCAGATACCGTGTCATTACTTGCGCTGGCATCAGCAGGTTGTTGACGGCACGAGGTCATGAAACAGAGACTGGCGATAGCCAACGTCACGAGCAAAATCCGCCACCCTGATAGGTCTTGCATCACGCCAGTCTCTATGGGAATCAGCGACGCTGGTAGCGTCCCTCTCCCTATGCATCGGCCAAGGAAAGGGACGCTCCCTACAAACCTCTAAACGCTGACGACTAATTAGATTTGCACGGGTTGGCCTTGCACGGGTTGGCCTTGCACGGGTTGGCCTTGCACGGGTTGGCCTTGCACGGGTTGGCCTTGCACGGGTTGGCCATTTCCTTGGCTTTGTCCTTCGCCTTCTCCATCATCTTGTCCTTCGCCTTTTCGTGGTGCGCGGCATCAGCCGTGACCACCGGCATGGCGAAGGCGACAACCAGTGCGACAACCGCAACTAGTGCTAGTAAACGACGCATACGATTCTCCTTCCACAGAATATGGATAGTTAGAGCAGCACATAACGTGCTCCCGCAATCATGGTCAGGGCACATTCCCTGGCCATACAGAGTGAGGAACAACATCGACCATATCTTTATTCCGTCACCCTGAACGGAAGTGATACTGTACCATACCTGTCATCGGACCGTCTATGGGTATTTTTGGGATAATTGCGCATCCTACTGTCATCCTATTGATCTCCCGCCCACCATCGCGTATAGAGTAGGCGTTTTTCCCGCTTGTTCACGGTCAAGAATTTTGCTAGAGTGCGCCTCGGCGTGCACACCTGAACGCGTCATCCTTCTCAGCCATGATGGCACAGCAGGTATTACATCATTATGCACAACGGTGTCACACCCGCAGGGAGCGTTGGCTCGGAGGAGCACCATGAGCATCACCACTGTCGTCAACGGACAGACCTATGAGAATGACGTCGAACCCCGCATGCTGCTGGTGCATTATTTGCGTGACGTCTTGCGCTTGACCGGCACCCATATCGGGTGTGAAACTAGCCTGTGCGGCGCCTGTACCGTGCTTGTGAATGGGGCAGCCGTGAAAGCCTGCACCATGCTCGCGGTGCAGGCGGATGGAGCCGAGATGACGACGATCGAAGGGCTTGCCAAAGATGGCGCCCTGGATCCGATCCAGGAGGGCTTTTGGGAGGAACACGGCCTACAATGTGGCTTCTGTACGCCCGGCATGATTATGGCCAGCTACCAGCTTCTGCAACGCAATAGCGCGCCAACGGATAACGAGATTCGCCATGCTTTGGAAGGCAATTTGTGCCGGTGCACCGGCTATCAGCATATCGTCAATGCCGTCCAATATGCCGCCAACAAAATGCGTCAGGCCGCCAGAACCGCCTAAATCTGCACGTCACATGCGGCGACGAGCGGTTTTTGCCCACCATACAGCGCCAGGAGGAGAACACGCATGATTCCCAGTGCCTTTGACTATTTGCGGCCTACCAGCCTGACGGAGGCGACCCGCCTGTTAGCATCGCACGGCGAGGATGCCAAGATCCTCGCCGGCGGGCACAGCCTCCTACCCATGATGAAGCTGCGTCTGGCGACGCCCAGTGTCATCATTGACATCGGGCGATTGGGCGAGTTACGCGGCATTCACGAAGAGGCAGGGACCATCGTTCTGGGGGCGAATACCACGCATTACGACGCGGAAAGCTCGACGCTCCTGCGGCAGCGCTGCCCGCTGCTGGCCGAAACCGCGGCAGCGATTGGGGACGTGCAGGTCCGCAATGCCGGCACCATCGGCGGCAGTCTGGCCCACGCCGATCCGGCCGCGGACTGGCCGGCAGCGATCCTCGCGCTCGATGCGCAGATTACCCTGGTCAGTAGCGCTGGCGCCCGTACGCTCAGTGCAGACGATTTCTTCGTCGACTTTCTCACGACGGCCATGGATAGCAATGAAATTTTGACCGAAATCCGTGTCCCCGCCAATCCGCCGCGCACCGGCAGCGCCTATCTCAAAGTGGCGCAACCCGCCTCCGGCTTTGCTCTGACAGGGGTTGCAGCGCAGGTCATACTGGAGACGAACAACACGATCGAGCACGTGGCCGTTGGGGTTACGGGTGTCGATAGCAAAGCCTACCGCGCCAGCGCCACGGAATCCGCCCTGCAAGGGCAAGCGGCAACCGACGAGGCGATTGGGCAGGCGGCTGAGCGGGCCGCAGATGGCGCGGAGGGGCTCGACGATATTCATGCGTCGCCGGACTACCGGACGCATCTGGCACGGGTCTATGCCAAACGCGCCCTCCTCAGCGCCGTGGCCCGTGCCCAGGGTTAAGGGCTGCGCACCGCAATAGTAGTGGCTAGTGGTTAGTGATGAGGGGTTGGTTAGAAGTCGTGGGCTCTCCACTCCCCACTCCCCACTCTTCCTTCCCAGGCATGGAACTTGCACTCCTAACATATTGAACCTATCACGCGTCGCGTCTGTGCATGATGTTTGCGCGTCCGCAGCGCGTGTGGATGGCTGAGCACGCCCTCATCAATGACGTTGTCCGTCGTAGTTTTGACAATCTACGCAGGCATTCCCGCACAACTTGAACGTCTCGACCCGCGGCAGTCGATTAGGAGGCGCATACCATGCACAGAACTTCCGCCGGGAGCATGCCCATCCCGGCCGACAGCCAGCGGCATATCGCCATCATGGCTCTTGGACTCTTCCTGATGACAGCCATGCCGGGTCGCTGTTGGCCAAGCGACGCCCGCCCAGGGGATACGTCCCAAACGGATTTGACCCAGTTGAGCCTTGAAGAACTGATGAATATCGAGGTGACCTCCGTGGCGAAAAAGCCCCAGAGGTTGGCCGCTGCCGCTGCCGCCATTTTTGTGATTACACACGAAGACATCCGGCGCTCCGGCGCCACGAGCCTGCCCGAAGCCTTGCGCATGGTCCCTGGTCTACAAGTCGCCCGTATCGATGCCAATAAATGGGCCATCACGGCCCGCGGCTTCAATGGCCGCTTCGCCAATAAATTATTGGTCCTCATTGATGGCCGCAGTGTCTACACCCCCTCCTTCTCCGGCGTCTATTGGGAAGTGCAGGACACGCTGTTGGAAGACGTCGAACGTATCGAGGTCATTCGAGGGCCTGGCGCCACGCTGTGGGGGGCGAATGCCGTCAATGGCATCATCAACATTATGACCAAGCATGCGCAGGACACCCAAGGCGGTCTCATCACCGCGGGTGGCGGGACGGAGGAGCGCGGCTTTGGCGGCGTACGCTACGGCACGACCCTCGGAGAGGACGCCCATGTCCGGCTGTATGTCAAGTATTTCAACCGGGATGACTTCGTCGACACCTCCGGCAACAACACGGATGATGCTTGGCACATGCTACGTGGCGGCTTTCGCCTGGATTGGCAGGTATTGGATCGCCATGCCCTCACCGTACAAGGCGATCTTTACGGCGGCGATGCAAGCCAGAACTTGACCTTGCCAACCTTGACGCCACCGTTTGTGATGTTGATCGATGACGATATCGACCTGTTGGGCGGCAACGTGTTGACGCGATGGCAGCATACCGTGGCGGCCTCATCTGAGCTGACCTTGCAACTCTACTACGATAGGACGGAGCGGGAGGAAAAGGCGATCTTTCGGGAGACACGTGATACGATTGACCTCGATTTTCAACACCGATTTGCCCTTGGGCAACGGCAGGAGATTGTGTGGGGACTGGGCTACCGCTATACGCATGACCACATTTCAGAAAGTTTTTTCCTCGCGATTGATCCGGACAGCCGAGGCGACAATCTGTTCAGCGCCTTTGTTCAGGATGAGATCACGCTCGTGCCGGATCGGTTACGTCTCACACTCGGCTCGAAATTTGAGCATAACGATCACACCGGATTCGAGTTCCAACCGAATGCCCGGTTCCTGTGGACCCCTCACGCGCGGCACGCGGTCTGGGCGGCGGTTTCACGCGCCGTCAGGACCCCATCCCGTGCGGAAGATGACGTGCGGTTCAATTTTGCGGTCCTCCCGCCGAATACGCCCCTGCGAAACCCCTCTGCCCTTCCCGCAGTCGTCACCGTTGAGGGCAACCGGGATTTTGATTCCGAAGTTATGCTGGCGTACGAACTCGGTTATCGTGTCCGCCCGCTCGAACGGCTATCGTTGGACATCGCCGCCTTTTTCACGGATTACGACAATCTGCGAACGGGTGAACCCGGTTCGCCCGTTTTCAGCACCTCGCCGCTTCCGCCGCATCTTGTCTTGCCCAATGTCTTGCAGAATAGGATGCACGGCGAGTCCCATGGCGTGGAAGTCGCGGTCGATTGGCGACCGATGGACTGGTGGCGCTTGCACCTCGCGTATACGTATTTGCAACTTCACCTCCGGATCGACCGTGACAGTCAGAACCCGACAGCGGAAGAGGCGGCAGGGCAAAGCCCGCATCACCAGGTCTCATTCCGATCCGCCATGAGCTTGCCCTGGGACCTGGAATTTGACGTGTGGCTGCGTTATATCGACGAGCTGCCCACACTCGACGTTGATCGCTATGTGACACTGGATCTGCGCCTGGCATGGAAACCGGTCAAGCGGCTGGAACTCGCGCTCGTTGGGCAAAATCTTCTCGAAGGCCGTCATCTTGAGTTTCGCCAAGAGCTTTTTCCTGTGCCCACGGCGGTCCAGCGAAGCGTCTATGGGAAGATCACCTGGCAGTTCTGAAGCGGGAAATGGAACGGACACATGACGCGGCTCCTGGTGACACTCATGATCTCTCTCGTGACGTCGGCGGTTGCGAGCGCCGTGCCCTACGCGTCTGCCGACGCCTCGTCATCGCAGGCGTATCAGGTGAAAGCCGCCTTTCTCTATAACTTTGCGAAATTCACCGAGTGGCCAGCGGACGCATTCAGCGATGCCCAGGCATCTCTGTGCTTATGCGTGCTCGGGACCGATCCCTTTGGGGACGCGCTCAAGCCTTTCAAAAAAACGACCGTGAGAAAAAGAAAACTCGTGATCAAATATTTGGAGAGCCTGGAACAGCTCGACATCTGTCACATTCTTTTCATTAGCAGCTCAGAAAAAAATCAGTTGCTCCGCATCTTTGCCACCCTCGAAACGCTCCCGATCCTCACGGTAGGCGACATGGACCGATTCGCCCAAGCCGGGGGCGTCATTCGTCTTCTCATACAAAATAATAAGATCAGGTTCGCCATCAATATCGGTGCGGCAAAGCGCGCAGGGCTCACGATTAGTTCGAAGGTCTTACATCTGGCAGAAGAAATTATTGAGGATCCGCATTGAGGGGTGCACAAATGTTGTCCATCCTCCAAGACCTCTCCATCAAACGCAAACTGTGGGCGATCATCATGCTCACGAGTGCTCTCGTCTTGGTTATCGCTTCGACCGCGTTTGTGATGAATGAGCTACACACCTTCCGGGGGACGATGGTCGAACAACTGTCTACCCTGGCGCAAGTGATCGGACAGAATAGTACGGCGGCGCTCGCCTTTGGGGATACCGAAGCCGCAGCGGACATGCTCTCGGCCTTGCATGCCAAGCCGCATATCACCTCTGCTATACTCTATACCAACGATGGCGCACGCTTTGCCTATTATGGCGCGGACAGTCCGGAATTCGAAGCCACATCAGCACCCTCGCACCGCATCGCCTATCAGACTTGGCAGCAACGCATGGCCGCTTCAGAGGCAGGCAGCGAACATCACGTGGTCATCGAAAACCGCCTCCACCTGCTACGCGCCATCATGCTCGATGACGAAGAAGTCGGCGCCATCCATCTGGCCTCGAATTTTAGCGAACTCTATAGCAGAATCACACATTATAGCGGCATTGCGGCCGCCGTCCTGGTCGCGTCTCTGTTCCTAGGAATGCTGCTCTCATCACGTCTGCAACGCGTCATCTCCCAACCCATTTTCGCCTTGACACAGACCGTCAAACGCATTTCGGAGAGCAAAAATTATACCACCCGGGCCGCGAAGCAAGGGCGTGACGAGATTGGCATCCTGGTGGATGGTTTTAATGAGATGTTGGCGCAAATTCAAGTGCGTGACGCCCAACTCGAACAGCACCGTGAACATCTCGAAGAGCAAGTCGCCCTCCGGACAGCCGAACTCTCTCAGACCGTGACCGATCTGCAACAGGCCAAAGAGGCTGCGGAATCGGCGAATCGCGCCAAGAGTGAATTTTTAGCCAATATGAGCCACGAGATCCGCACGCCCATGAATGGGGTTTTGGGGATGATCGAGATCCTCTTAGACACGAACTTAACGGACAAGCAGCAGCACTTTGCCACCACGGTACGCCGCTCGGCGGAATCCCTCCTGGATATCGTCAACGACATTCTCGATTTCTCCAAGATTGAGGCCGGCAAGCTGGACTTGGATTGTCTCGACTTTGCCTTTCGCGAAACGGTGGAAGAGCTGGTCACCCTGTTTGCCGAACGCGCCTACAGCAAAGGCTTGGAGCTGGGCTGCCTGATTGAGGATGGCATCCCATCGATGCTTCGCGGCGACCCCGTACGCCTGCGCCAGATCCTCACGAACCTGCTGGGCAATGCCATTAAGTTCACCAATCAGGGAGAGGTCGTGGTCCGCATCGCTCTGGCCGAGGCGTCGCAGGACAGTGTGGTTCTACGCTGTGAGGTGCGCGATACCGGTATCGGGATGGTTCCCGAGGTGCAAACCCGTATCTTCGAGTCGTTTTCGCAGACCGATGGCTCGACGACCCGCCAGTATGGTGGCACCGGGCTGGGGCTGGCCATTACGAAACAATTGGCGGAGATCATGGGTGGCGCCATCGGCGTGAAGAGTCAGGTCGGACAAGGCTCTACCTTTTGGTGCCATCTACGATTTGCGACCAGCACGGCTGAGCACCCCTTGGCCATCGACTCTGAGCAACGTCTCCAGGATTTCCGCGTGCTCATCGTCGATGATAACGCGGCCAATCGAGAGATTTTGCATCATCAAGTGAGGTCCTGGGGCATGCTCGACGATAGCGCCTCGGATGCCGTGCAAGCCCTGGCGATGCTACGCGCGGCCGAGGGCCGAGGTATTCCCTATGATTTGGCCATCTTGGATATGCAAATGCCCCACATGGACGGCCTTGCGCTCGCCCGTGTCATTCGGGACGAGCCGGCGATTGCGGCGATGCCGTTGGTGATGCTGACGTCTGTGGGACTGCACGGCGACACCTTGGCCGTACGGCAAGCCGGCATTGCGGCGTACTTGAGCAAACCGGTGCGGCAATCTCAGCTATACACGTGCCTCGTCAAGGCCTTGGGGCTCTCCGATGAGCAGATTATCCCGCCGCTCACCACCGCTTCCAGCCCGCCGACGGAAGAGGCGGTGTTCCAAGGCCGCGTGCTGTTAGCTGAAGACAATCGGGTGAACCAGGAAGTGGCCATTGAAATGTTGGAACGTCTAGGTTGCCAGATTGAGGTTGCGAATAATGGGCAAGAAGCCGTCGCGGCGACTACGCACACCGCCTACGACCTCATTTTGATGGATTGTCAGATGCCGGTGATGGATGGTTATGCCGCAACGCAGGCCATCAAAGCGCAAGAGACGGCGGCGCGCAAATGTCCTCCCATCATTGCGCTGACGGCTCACGCGATGCGGGGCAACCGCGAGCAATGTCTCGCAGCCGGGATGGACGGTTATCTGAGCAAACCCTTCAACCTGCAAAGCTTGTACGACATCTTATCACGCTGGTTGCCACAGCAATCCGGTTCTCTGCCCCTCTCGGCGCCCGCAGCCCCTCCTCCCCCGACGGAGACCGCCCCGGCCCTGGAGCTGGCGAACGCCACTCCGTCCCCGCTCGACCGGCAACGGTTAGATGCCATCCGTGCGCTGCAGCAAAAGGGGAAGCCGGACATCCTCGTCCGGTTGATCACGGCATATTTGAGCGAAACGCCTGCCTTACTGGCCACTTTACACGATGCCGTCACCCAAGGTGATGAGACGGCTATGGAGCACGCAGCCCACACCCTCAAGTCCTGCAGCAATAACGTGGGTGCGTTGCAGTTAGCGGCGTACTGTGAGCAATTGGAGACGATGGAGCCCACCAAGGCCGCCGCATCCACCGCCGACCTCGTCGCACAAATTGAGACCGAATATAGCGCCGTAAAGGAAGCGTTAACCCGCCTCCGTACATAAGTGCCTGAACAGAATTAAATTCATATTTTTCCTCTGGAAAAACGATGTCGCTCATTTTGTCCAGGTACTTAACGGTAGCTTACAGCCCCAACTTGGCGCGTACCGTCGCATGAATGCGCTCTGCTTCCGGCCGATTCCCCAGGCTACCCATGCGAACCCGCAACTGCGTGCTCTGATCGCTCTCGGGTTTCAGCGCCACATAAACCATCGGGCCCGCCGTGGGCTGCGCCTCGAGCGTCCCTCCCAGACCATCTCGAGCCTGGGCGCGAATTCGATATTGCCGCTCCGTCAGCCCTGCCAGCGTGGCGTCCCACACCTGCTCTAAAGTAAAGGGATACGTCCAAGACAGGGTCCGATTGACATAGGAGTAAAGTCCTGTACCCACAGATGTCTGAGGATAAACCTTGGCGCATCCGGTGAGCACAAGGCTTACGCCGACAACTGCCAAAATCCCCCATAGCGCCAGCCTCTGGCACGTCTCTTTCATGTGACACACCATGTCTAGCGATGCTGAAACTTAGGCAACCGTTTGTTAATAAAGGCATCGACACCTTCACGGACATCTTCGGTTTGGAAGATCTTGGCGAAGAGATCGGCTTCGATTTTCAGGCCGTCATCCAAGTTCGTGCCGAGACCGCGATTGACGGCTTGTTGGATATAGCGCAGCGCCACACCGGCCATACCTGACATTTTCGCTGCTATTTCTTTTGTGGCCGACACCACCTCGCCTGACGGGACCACTTGATTAGCCAGTCCGATCCGCAGGGCTTCCTCCGCTCCGATCGGATCGCCAAGATACATTAACTCCTTGGCAATCCCGGACCCGACCAACCGCGGTAAGCGCTGCGTGCCGCCGGCACCTGGGAACAGCCCCAGCTTAATTTCGGGCTGGCCCAGTTGCGCGTGTTCGGCCACAATGCGCAGATCACACGCCATCGCGACTTCCAGGCCGCCGCCCAATGCCAACCCGTTCACCGCCGCGAGGGTCGGTTTTCCCAGATTGGCGATCTTGGCCAGGCCGCCATGTAACGTGTTCGCCATCCTTTCCGCCCCGCCCGGTTCCATCATGCGGGGAAACTCTTTAATATCGAAGCCGGCACAAAACGCCCGCTCACCCTCGCCGGTAATGATGGCCACAACCACCTCATCATCCGAGGCCAGGCCCGTAAAACACGCGTCGAGTTCTTCCACCATCTGCGGATGCAGCACATTCAACGGGGGATTGGTCAACGTCACGATGGCCACGGGTCCCTCTTTCTCCAGGCGAATCATCTGCCAATCGGCTGCCATAGCCTCACTCCTATGAAAAATCGACTTGTCTTCGTGTTCCTTGGAGTCCTTCGCGGCTCCCTTTGCATCTACAAGGACTGATCGCGGAAATACTGGTTGATGTCTTCGATATACTGTTTAATCTGGGGTAAATTCGGATTGACGGCAACGGCCCGCTCAAAGTATTCCAGGGCTTTGTGAAGATTGCGCAGGCCCAAATAACACAGGCCGGCGCCACTCAAAGCGCCAAAATGTACCGGATTGAGTTCGAGTGTCCGGTCGCAATCGGCAATCGACTTGTCGTAATCCTGCATGAGGTAATAGGTCGTGGCCCGCTTGTTATATCCTTCCGCAAAGTCGGAGAGCCGCTCGATGACGTCCGTGAAAATGTCCACGGCCTGCTGCAAGGCGCCGCGCTGCATCGCGACCATGCCCATCTGCAGATGGGCATCCACCTCCGTATTCCCCGATCGATGCCAGATATACCACAGCGCCTGCTCGGCCGCTTGTCGCACCAGGACATCATCGTCACGTAGCGCCTCCGCGAGCGGCTGAATCGCCCGTTGATCACCCAAGCGCGCCAGCACGTCGACGGCCTCACGGCGTTCCGCGGTGCTGCCACGTTGGAGTAGCACAATGGATTGGCTCACCGGTTCTGCCGCTCCATTGCTCGCTGCCAGCCCCAGCACCAGTATCCCCACTGTCCACAGGATGAGCCATCCTTCCGTGATCATATGCTTTTCCTCTCCACCCTTCATGAGGGTCTCAGGCCGGCGCCTGCGTATCAGCGGCGGGTGGATACGCCGCTGACGTTGCAACCAGGCGGCAAGCCGTACGGATGGTATTACAATGCGCTTCTACGATATCCTGAATCTGTGGCGCGTATCCGCCTCCCATGGTGATCACGACGGGAATCCCGGCCTCGCGGCACGTCGTCAGAACATAGGCATCCCGCTGACGCAAGCCGTCCATCGACAGTGCCAAACGGCCGAGTTGATCGCCATCATACGGATCCACGCCCGCTTGGTACCACACCATGGCCGGCCGCACCTCCCGCAACATGGCCGGGATGTGGGCTCGGAGCGCCGCCAGATACGCGGCATCGCCGGTGCCGTCCGGCAAGTTCACATCGAGATTGCTGCGCGCCTTGCGGAACGGATAGTTTTTTTCGCCATGGAACGAGCACGTAAAGACGCGCGAATCGTTTTGAAAAATCGTGGCCGTGCCGTTGCCCTGATGCACGTCACAATCGATCACCGCGGCTCGTTGCAGCCCATGGTCACGCTGCAACACCCGAATGGCAACCGCCATATCATGAAAGACGGAAAAGCCCTCGCCATGATCCGTAAAGGCATGGTGCGACCCGCCAGCCAAATTTGCCGCCAGACCATGCTCGAAAGCGAGAAGGCTGGCGGTGATCGTGCCATGCACCGCCAACCGCGCCCGCCGCACCAACGCTTCGGACCACGGCAGACCCAGCAGACGCATCTCTTGGCGGCTCATCGCGCCCGCCAGAAAACGCTCGACATAGTCAGGCGTATGCACCAGTAGCAGATCCGCTAGCGCCACCGGCACCGGCGGCACGACATGGCTCGCGTGTACGGTACCCTCCGTCATCAACTGGGCGTAGACCAGGCTGTATTTCTGTATCGGGAAGCGGTGGCTCGTGCCAATATCGACGACATAATCAGGATGATAGGTGACGAACATACCGGTGTGCCCTTCAGCCTGTGCACCCTGGCAGCGATGCCGGTGCATTTTGACGACCCCCATGCCGCAACACCGGTTGCGGGGAGAGCAGTCGCGAGTCACAATAAATTGCCGGCGCACGGCGCAGCCGTACCAGCATGATGCAGCTTTCACTCTATCATTATTATTTGCACAGGATCAAGCTCAGGCATCGAGGTGAAGCATGTCTGGGCAAGAGAGGAGACGGAGGTCATGCGGCGAAAAAAAAAGTGGATCGTTCTGGCGCTTCTCGTCATCATCATCGGCGTTGGCATTGCGCTAGCCCGGCGCCAACCCCGTATTGAGTCAGGAAGCTACCTGGTCGTGCCGATTGCGGGCAGTTACTCCGATGCGCCCACGCCCACCCTCTCACGCGAACTCGTCGGCGCCTCACACCATAGTTTGACCAATTTGCTTTTGCAGCTGCGCAAAGCCAGCGTCGATGCTCGCCTGCGGGGCGTGGTCCTCAAAATCGAACCGCTCGGCCTCTCTTTTGCGCAACTCCAAGAGTTACGCGATGCCCTACAAACCCTCCGTACGGCCGGCAAACACGTGATTGCCTGGGTGACAGGCGAAGACACCAGTGGGAATGGAGAGTATTATCTCGCGAGTGTGGCCAACCAAGTGTATTTTGCCGGCAATGCGCTGCTGCCGCTCATCGGTCTACAGGCCAATTATATGTTTCTCGGTGGCATCTGGGAAAAGTTGGACATCGACGTGCAGGTCGAACAGGTGAAGGAGTATAAAACGTTCGGCGATTTTCTCGTCCGTAAAACCATGTCCGACGCCCATCGGGAAATGGCCAACTCCCTGCTCGACAACCTCAATGCGCAACTTTTGCGGGATATTGCCGAGGCGCGCAACGTGACGCCAACGGAAGTACAAGCCTTTATCGATGCCCCCACGCTCACCGCGGAGGACTATCTGCAGGCGGGCTTAATCGATGATATCCGCTACTTCGATACCGTCCTTGACGACCTGAAAGGTCCGGGTGACGCCAAGGCGTCAACGGTTTCCCTGGCGACCTATCGCCAGGTGAAGCCGACCGCCTTGGGCTTGATGAGCGGCCCCAAAATGGCGGTGGTCTTGGGCGTTGGTGGCATCACGACAGGCAAGAGCGGCTGGAGCGCCATGGGCAACACGATGGGGTCCGATACGATTACCGCGGCCCTTGACGCTGCTGCTGCCGATGACGCGATTCGGGCCATCGTGTTTCGGGTCGATAGCCCCGGCGGTTCCGCTCTCGCTTCCGATCTGATCTGGCACGTGGTCGCCCGAGCCAAGCAGAAAAAACCCGTGATCGTCTCCATGTCCGGCACGGCCGCCTCCGGCGGCTACTACGTCTCCGCCAACGCCACCCGTATCGTCGCCGAACCGGCAACCCTGACCGGCTCGATCGGCATTGTCTTCTCGCATGCCAATGTGCAGGGCTTTTTCGCCAAACTCGGCATCCGTACGGAAACCCTGCACCGTGGGCAATACGCCCGCTTATTTGACACCTCGCGCAGTTGGTCGCCAGCCGAACGGCAGCAGGTACAACGGGTTATGGACGCCCTGTACCATACTTTCATCCGCAAGGTTGCCGACGGCCGGGGCTTGGAGATCGAGGCGGTGGATCGCATCGGCCGAGGCCGTGTGTGGACGGGTGAGCAGGCGAAAGACAACGGGTTGGTGGACGAGCTAGGCGGGATGGCCACCGCGCTGCAACTGGCAAAAAAAGAGGCCGGCATGGCCGCAGACGAAGCGGTGGAACTCGTGTTCTATCCCAAGCCCAAAGGGATTTTGAGTGCTCTGCTCGAACATCTCAGCCGCACGGTGAACACGCCGGTTGTCCTGCCCAAGCCCTTGCAGGAGGTAATGGCTCGACTGTCGCTATTCGCCACAGCAGAACCCGGTCCGCTGCTGGCGATGCCGGTACTTTTGCAGATCCGTTAGGGGTTGACGGATGACGCCTCATACAGTAATTACTTGGAGGGTGATTTCATGAACAGCTCTATCCGCACCAGAGTTTTACAATAGTTTCTCATGCTTCAACTGGAGAATTCTATGGATTCTATCAAGACAAGGCTCGTACGCATTGGGAATTCACAAGGTATTCCTATACCGCAAGCCTTATTGGAGCAATGTCATTTACAGGGCGACCTGGAACTTGAACCTCACAGCGGTTATCTTATCATTCGTTCGGCCTCAAAACTGAGAGCTGACTGGGAATAGGCGTTTCAAGCCATGGCAGAGCAAGGAGACGATCAACTTCTTGAGGGTGAGGTTATGCTTGAGAATGACTGGGACCAAGACGAGTGGGAGTGGTCGTGAGGCGCTTTGATGTGTATCTGGTTAATCTGGATCCGACACAAGGACAGAAATCCGGAAAACACGCCCAGCTCTCATCGTGTCACCAGATGAGATGAATCGTCAAATCAGGACCGTCATCATTGCGCCGATGACGACACAAGGTAGAGCATATCTCTCGCGCGTGCCTGTCACATTTCAAGCGCAAAGCGGCTACGTCGTGCTCGATCAGCTCCGCACAGTTGATAAACGCCGACTACTCAGGAGACTGGGCGCTATTGAGCGCCAAACGGCGGAACAAGTCTGCAGGTATTACGTGAGATGTTCTCACTGTAACGGAACTCCCGGGCCGCGCGCTTGGGCGCTGCGGCCCATAGGCCAATTCGTGCGCATTCTTTTAGGAATCGACCAGTTGCGGCTTCTTGCCCGGGCGCAGGTCGCCGATCAGGGTCGCGAGAGTGGTTTGCTCGATGACCTCATGCTTGAGCAAATACTGCGCCAAGTTTTCCAATTTATCGCGATGGTCCAGCAGTAGCTTACGCGCCCGCTGGTACATCCGCTCAACGATATTTTGCGCTTCTTGGTCAATGCTCCGTGCCGTGGCTTCGCTGTATGCTTTCGGACTTGAGCCGTGGCCATCCAGGAATAACGGCTGGCGCGTCTGCTCCACCGCATAGGGGCCAAGACACTCGCCCATGCCGAATTCCGTCACCATCCGCCGGGCCATCTCACTGGCCCGTTGCAAGTCGTCCTGAGCACCCGTCGAGAGGTCCTGAAACACGACCTCCTCCGCCGCACGCCCCCCTAACATCACAGCGATGCGATCGAGCAGCTCTTCCTTGGTGTAGAGATAGCGATCCTCCGTTGGAAGCTGCTGCGTATAGCCCAGCGCCGCCACACCATGCGGAATAATGGTGACTTTCCGCACCGGATCGGCAGTCGGCAAGGCCTCGGCCACGAGCGTATGCCCGGATTCGTGGTACGCCACCCGCCGCTTCTCCTGCGGCGCCATGACCCGGCTTTTCTTTGCCGGTCCGGCCAAGATGCGGTCAATCGCTTCGTCGAGTTCGTCCATGCTCACCGCCTCCCTGCCGTAACGCGCGGCCAGGAGAGCGGCCTCATTGACCACATTGGCCAGATCCGACCCGACCATGCCGGGCGTACGCGCGGCGATGACCCGCATATCGACATCCTCCGCCAAGCGGACCTTGTCGGCATGCAGCTTGAGGATCTGCTCACGACCCTCCAAATCGGGCCGCCCCACCACCACCAGCCGATCGAAACGGCCGGCGCGCAACAAGGCCGGGTCGAGGATTTCCGGACGATTGGTCGCCGCCAGGATAATCACGCCCTTGCGGGAGTCAAAGCCGTCCATTTCCGCCAGCAACTGATTCAGCGTCTGCTCGCGTTCATCGTTTTGCTGCACCGGGTTGATGCCACGGGCTTTGCCAACCGCGTCCAGCTCATCGATAAAGACGATGCACGGCGCTTTTTCTTGCGCCTGTTTGAACAGGTCGCGGACACGCGCCGCGCCAACCCCGACGAACATCTCGACGAAATCAGAGCCACTCAGCGTGAAAAACGGCACCGAGGCTTCCCCCGCCACGGCCCGGGCCAGCAAGGTTTTCCCCGTTCCCGGCGGCCCCACCAGCAACACGCCTTTGGGAATGCGGCCGCCCAACGCAGCATATTTCTGCGGATAGCGCAGAAAATCGATGATCTCTTGCAGTTCTTCCTTGGCTTCTTCCACCCCGGCAACGTCGACAAAGGTCACCCCGGTTTCGCGTTCGGCATAAATCCGGGCACGGCTTTTGCCAAAATTCATCACCCCCTGCCCCGGTCCCATACGGCGAGACATGACCCCCCAGAGGAGCAAGAGCAAGCCCAGGGGGATAATCCACGACAGCAGACTCTTCACCAAATCGCTTTCGTATTGCCCCCGGTAGATGACCCCATGTTCTTCTAATTCACGGATGAGATCGGGGTCAGGTTGTACCCGCACGGTGGCAAACCGCTCGACACGCTCCTGTCGGCCCGTCTCCGACGACGTGGGACGCAATTTGCCGAGAATGGTTTTTTCACCCATGCGCACCTCGGACACACGCCCCTCGCGCACATAGGCCTTGAACTTACTATACTCTAATTGCTCGAAGGGTTGCGCAAACAACAGGTTCTGCAGCACCAGCATCAGGCCAATGGCGGCGAGAATGTACCACAGAGGGAAGCGAGTGCTCGGCCCCAGGGTTGGTGGACGACGTTGGTCTTGTTGATTATTCATGCATGGCCTCCACAAAACCGCTCTACTGCGCTTTCCGGCAGTCTCATGGGTTGCGGTCCTTGTTTTCTGGCCCCACACGGACAGGACGAGTAGATACCATGAAACAAGCACATTAACAATATTTACTCGTAGTTTACACCCTCTATCGGGAAAGGGAAAGGGCGGAGGATCTCCACGCCGAGGTATTTCCGTATACGCCAGGGTCGAAGACCGCTATGATTGTGCCTGTATCGGATTACGGATTGCGGATTGCGGATTGAGATAGCAGTCATCCGGAGGTTGTCAATCATGGAACGACAAAGGGAGGATGTCATGTTCAGTGGGATTGTGGAAGAAGTCGGAACGATTGCGGCACGTGAGGAGCGTCCGGGTGGTATTACCTTAACCATTCAAGCCCCGAACGTGCTGGAGGGAACGGGTATTGGCGACTCGATTGCGGTGAACGGCGCCTGTTTGACCGTGGTGCGGTACGACACCGAGACCTTCGACGTCGAAATGGCGCCGGAGACGTTGCGCAAGACCTCCTTGAGCCAATGCGGTCAAGGCGCCGAGGTCAATCTAGAGCGCTCGCTGACCGCGAATGGACGCGTCGGGGGGCATTTTGTTCAGGGACATGTGGACACGACAGCGGAAATTGCAGCCGTGGAACCCGACGGTGAGGGCGTCATGGTGACGTTCCGCGTGCCTCCTGACCTGATGCGTTACATCGTGCCCAAAGGCTATGTGGCCATCGATGGCATGAGCCTGACCGTGGTGGATACAGGCCCGGATGGGTTCACCATTTCGTTTATTGCCCACACCCGTGCCGTCACCACTGCACGGCATTATGCGACGGGACAGCGGGTCAATCTGGAGGTCGATATTTTAGGCAAATACGTCGAAAAACTTCTCGAAAGCCATACAAATGAGCAAATGAGCAAATGAGTTCACCTGCATAACTTTGGCTGGCGCGCGGTGGCCAAAAACCGTATGCTGTTCATCGCGACATGCAGTGGGGCGACAAATGAGGAGAGACGGACGATGACGGCGCAATACGATCTGGCCATGCTACCGGAAGATTGGCACACGGCTCTCGCAGTGGTGGCGCACCCGGATGATTTGGAGTACGGAACAGCCAGCGCCGTAGTGCGCTGGACCGCGCAGGGCAAGCATGTCGTCTACCTCCTGGTGACGCGAGGGGAAGCGGGTATCGAGGCCATGACGCCTGAGGAAGCCGGGCCACTGCGAGAAGAAGAAGAGCGCCAGAGCGCCCGTCTGGTGGGGGTAGAAACGGTTGAATTCCTCAATCATCGTGATGGTATGATCGAATACGGTCTGCCGCTGCGGCGCGATATCGCGCGGGCGATTCGCCGCCATCGCCCGGAGGTACTCGTGACCAGTAATCAACATCTCACCTGGCCCGGCAATCAGCTCAACATGGCCGACCACCGCTGGGTCGCACAGGCGGTTCTCGATGCCGCGCGGGATGCCGGGAACCGCTGGATTTTTCCCGAACTCCTCGACGAAGGCTTCGAGCCATGGCCAGACGTCCGCATGGTCTGCCTCGACGACTCGGCCCATGCCACGCACGCCGTCGATGTCAGCGCCTATATCGCGTAAGGCATTGCTTCCCTCGAACAACATCGAACCTATCTTGCCAATCTAGCTGAGCCGATCGACCCGGACACGTTTCTGCGCCATAATGCCAGGGATGTCGGCATCCGCTGCGGCTGCGCCTTCGCCGTTGGCTTCGAGGTCATCCATGTCTAACCTTTGGATGGCGGATTGGAGGAAGAGGAACCTCCAATCCGGACCTCATGTTGATCCCTCAGTCCTTCTTCTACGAGAAGAGATTGGAGATAATTTTCCCTCCGCCGACCCAGGTGCCGATCATGCTGCCGATACCCGGCAGCAGAAACGCCAGGAAAATACGCAGCAATTTGTTGCGCCACCACTGCACCGGAAGGCGCAAATCATCTGACACACTGTGCAATTCACGCACCGATGGCGGGCACAAATAGGCCTGCACAAACGCGGTCACGTACCCGGCCCCGATCACGGGCGTCAGACTGGTCAATGGGGCCGCGACAAAGGCCGTGATCACCGTCAGCGGGTGGGCAAGCGCCGCCAGTGCGCCCAGCGCACTCGGGATGCCGTTCGCCGTCACCCAAAACATGGCATTCTGACCGGCCACGTCGGCCCCCTTTTGCCAGCCAATTATCAACAGAGCCGTCACGATGATCGCCGGAATGCCCCAGCGCAGCCAGCGCCACAGCGGCGACACCGGCGGCACCGTGTCAAGCGGGCCGAGGTCGTCATCCTGCGCTTGGCTCAGTGACTGCTGCACGCCGGGAATATGAGCTGCACCTAAGACTGCGACAATGCGCTTGCCCGACGCCTCGCGAATTTTCTGTGCCAGATAGATATCGCGCTCATCAATCAGCACCGTGCGCAGCGTCGGCAGCACCTGTCCCAACTCTTTCAACATCTCCGACAGCACATCCTGCTGCCGGATCTCCCGCAGCGTCTCCTCCGAGATCGACGTGCGATCAAAGACACTCGTGAGCAGCGTTGAGACCAGGAGCAATTTCTTGAAAAACGGCGTTGACCGCCAGGCCCGGCCCAACGTCACACGGACGTCCCGATCGCATAAGGCAATCGGGATGTCACGTTCCTGCGCGATTTTCGTCGCCTCAACCATCTCCGTCCCCGGCAACACCCCAAGTTGCCCACCCAAGCGTTTTTGGTAGGATGCGAGAATCACATTGACAATGAGGGGACTGAGCTGCTTGCGGCGAATGACTTCTTTCAGATCCAGGTCTTCCAGGCGCCGTTGCTGGGACAGCGCCGTAAAGCGCTGCTGGTCCAACTCTACGCACACACAGTCGGGCTCTTCCTGGGTGATGACGTCCCGCACCAGATCGGCCGATTCCTGCGACACGTGCGCTGTCCCCACAAGAATGAACTGGCGCTCCTGCAGCGTCACACGATGGACATCCGGCGGATCCGGATGCGGATGATTTGGTGGCAAAATCGGCGGTGTAATAATGCTCTCCCCTCATCTACAAATAACATCAGGCTGATATACAAAGGGTGGCCAAAGCTTATCGCTCTGAAAAACTCGCCCTGATTATACTCTCCCCCTCCTCCCTCCCGCCAGAGACCCATGGAAAAGCTGTCAGCTGTCAGCTGTCAGCTGTCAGCCCCAAAATACCTCCCCGCTCTCTTCACTTCTTTCTTCCATTCCGCATTCCGCATTCCGCATTCCGCATTCATCTTAGGCTAGCTTGACCAACACCAGCCCTGCCATAATCGCCACAATTCCCCACACCTTTCGGTGCGTCAACTCCTCCTTCAAAACCGTAAAGCCTAACAACGCCCCCATCACCACTGCAAATTCCCGCGCCGCCACAATATAACTCACTGGCCCCATCCGAAATGTAAATAAAATGATCAGATACGTCCCGATCGATCCCAGCCCAATCAACCCGATATACCGTTTCTGCCCCTTCCAAGCCGCCCGGCATGCGGCCCGCTGCCGCCACAGCACATGGGGCATCAAGATCAGCCCACACACCGTAAACATGCCCGAGATATACGCGACCGGATGGACCCATCCGACGCCGAGTTTATCCACCACCGAATACCCCACGATCGTCACCCCTACCAGAAGGGCATAGAGATACCCCGAGAGCGCTCCCCGAGCGCGGCCGGAACGCCACCCGAGCAACCCCGTGCCGAGGCAAATCGCGCCAATTCCGATAGCGTCCGTGAGGGAGAGTGATTCATGTAACAGCGCCCATGCCATCAGCACCGTGCCCGCCACTCCCGTCCCCCGGGCCACAGGATAGACAAGGGAAATATCGCCCGCGGCATAAGCTTTGGCCAGCAAGCCGAAATAGCACGCATGGATCAGGCCGGTGGCCACGATATAGAGCCCAGCCGTCAGTGTCACCTCCGCTGGCTGATGGACGGCTAGCGCCCACGACCAGGACACCACACTCGCCACACAGATTCCGAGCCACATCACGCCGAGATCGCCGGCGACGCGTTTGGCGGCGAAATTCCAACTGGCGTGTAGGGTAGAGGCGAGGAGGACAAGAGCAAAGACGAGCAGGGTCATATGCAAGCCGATCCACCAAGAGCTCGAAGGGACACGAGGGTCAAGACACACAACACAAAAGGTGTACGGCAGCAGTATAACGAAGTCAAGATGTGAAGGAAACGGCGGGTTGCTGCAGGGTTGTCATAAGCTCTTGCATTGATTGTAGATTTTCTTTATGCTCTGGACCAAATAGAGTGGGTTTTGGCGCAACGGCGCTGTCGTCTCCAGAAGGCTGTCTCAGGGAGGAGAATTTTCGGGTGCTTGATTGCAGCGTATGATGCTGGATCATTGCTGGAATGGGCATAGACAAGACATAGACGTTGTGCAAGTCACCGTGCAGCCTAGGCTTCGGGGTATGGAGGGGGTGTTGGCATGCGTCTTGCCTTCTCTGGGTGGTCATCGTGTCGCCGAGTTTAGAGCGTGCGCAAGGCACTTGATCCTATACAGTATGTTGGCAGAAGTGAGACGATGATGTACGATGCCAATCCTGAGGAGACGGTGTACGACCACGACATCAACTTGGCGCGGAAAATGGCCCAAGAAGCGCCCGAGATCCGTCAGGATCGCGTCGCCGAGATCAAATACGCTCTGCACAGCGGCAGCTACCGGCCCAACGCCGACATTCTGGCGGCGCAGCTTCTGTCGGACCCGTTCCATCAGGTCAACTATGATCTCTAAGAGCCAGTTGCCATCAGACACGCTCGCCTCGCGGACCTGCTCCCAATACTGCGGCAGGCGGTCAAGCTTGGCGGTGTCGTCATAGAGCGTATTGAGGTTGATTAGCACCACAGGTCCCTGACTCTGCCGGTGTGTGGTTTCATGTCCAACGCCCCCGGTTCTCCCTGCGCTCGTCGCTCAATTCTGATCGAGTCGGTATTCTCGTTCAAACACCTCTTCCCAGGTCAGTTGTGGCAACGGGAAATCCATGCCGGTCTCAGCCTGCGCGTCTCGATGCGCCTTATAGAGCGCCCGTTCCCACAACTCGTCCCGAATGACAGCGTCGGTCAGGCTTGGCGTTTCCTCCTGGGTACTGGCGATTTCTTCCCGCGCATCAAGAATCGTGTTCTGCCAGCTTCGCGAGCGGAAGCCTGGCTGCACATTCCACTTCATGATGTGCTTCATCAGGCGCGCCAGTTGACTGTACAAGGCTCGGCGGTGACTTTTTGACAAGCTGTCAATTAACTCCTCAATACCCTCGCCCGCGTCATCCATATCCCCCGTATTCAACGCCTCGCGAATAGCCATGGCGGTTAAATAGTGCGACGTGGCGGCGAGTCGTTGCCAGTCAGCCATGATCGAGGGTCTCCTTTGCCGTCTTTGTTCTTCGTGCCTTGCCTGCTTCCAACTTACCCTTTTCTATGCGTATCCGATGATGTAAGCCATGACGGACGCCTCACCGGATCCTTTCAAGCCCTCATTTCTCCTCAATCTCTTCCTTCGTGTCCTTCGCGGATCCGATTTCCTTCCTCTTCAGAGCGGAACCCCCACAGTATTACTCGTGCGGGGTTGTCTCGCCTCATCACGACTCTCTCCTTATGGATCATAGACTTCCCCTCTCTGACCAAAACATTCGCAAATCCCGATCTCATCTTCAAGTAGCCCCGGCGCGGTTCGATCCACTGCCTCCCCCGGATTTTACTGCGACCGCCTCGACGGCACCAGTTCAAAGCGAATATCAATCGCCTCAGGGTCCGATCCCGCGGCCTGATCCGCTCGGCCATCCGCATCATAGTGTCTCGGTTTCATAAATTGCAACGGGCGGCGCGGCGACGCACAGGCCAAAACCAAGCCCGACGTCATTGACTTCGTTCCCCCGGTGTAGTCCGCTATAACCTCCTCTTCCGCCAACCCATAAGTCTGTGCCGCCTCCGTGTAAATGCGATCCACGAGTTCATGCACCGCTTGCGGATTATCCGATTCCTCCCCCGTCAGCGCACACGGATGGAACATGGCTAACGGGAAGCCATCCTGCACGAGCTGATCCACCAGGGCCGAGGCGGATTGCTCCGACGCCGGCCCGCCCGTAATAATCCAGCAATGTTCTAACACCGGCTCGGGATCTTCTGCTCCCGGCGACTCCCGCCAATGATAGCGGATGGCGTTTTCAGCCGAGCCAATGCCGCCGCCAATGCTCGACAAGACGATGAGGCCGCGATGACGCGGCACGGGCCAACCCACCTCTTCCACAGTAACTTCAGTCTGTCCCCAGGAGCGCATCAACTGCATCATGGCTTCAAATGGCCGGACAACGAAAATCGTAATCACGGTGGCGTCCCACGCGAGTAGAGCCGTTTCCCAGGTGCCAAAAACTTCCATGAGAAAATCCGTGAATGCACCGACAATCATGACAAAGAGGATCGCACTCACGAGCCACGCTAGCACCGGACGCTGCATCACGAGCCGGATGTCCCGCATAAACTTGTCAAGCATGATGAACCTCTATCGTGTCAACGCGTTATCAACGCACCACCTTGCGGATACGTCCATCGCCCCTGACCTCGACCACCCGCGCACGGAAACGCTCTCCGACTTGCCAATTGAGATGTCGCGCCGTGAGTTGCAAATCGTCCTGCCCCGTGTCGAGCACACGAAGCGTGAAGGTGTTACCCTCCTTGGCCATCACTTCGACCTGCACCCGATCCCCACGCCTGAAGGTTTTCATTTTGGGTTCTGGCGGTACGGGTGGGTCCGGAGTTGGCAGGTTTGACGGAGAGACGCTCGTCGCTCGTGTTCCAGATGACTCCTCTGTTCTGGATGCTGGTTCAGCGTAACCTGTCAAAACACCGAAGGCAGAGGGCTTGGGTAGAATATGGCGATCACGATATTCATTTTCCGGTTGAATCGTCATGTAACGCGTGTTCGGCCGATTCCGACGTGTCAAAAAGAGGTTGTCCGAGGAGGGAAAAACGCCTCGCCGGTATCCCGGCCATTCGAGCATCTTGAGAAATATGCCAATACGCTTTATATGAGACAGATGAGAATAGGATTCGTGTAGTTTTAGTGTACGCAGCACGTTTTGCTCAAACTTTGCGGTTAATTGTTCTAATGTACTGCGCTCAGACAACACATAGGCGGAATCCGAACCGCCTGTCTGCCAGGTTTTCCCTTCGAACAACGACGTATAGCGCCTTGTGCGGTCGGTCAAATAGAGCGATGCCTCCAAAGAGACGCCGCCCATACCCAGCGGTTTTCCCATACCGAGATGGTGGCAGTAGTCCTGATCCGGGTCGCCCAGAGGATGCAGTACCCAACACAGCGCCCCCAACTCATGCTCCGAAAGGTTCTCGAAATATACACGGAATGTGAATTGCACACCGGGTTTGACAGGTTTGAAACGCGTGTGTTGCGTATCAGAGCTTCCTCGCTCCTCTCGTTCAGTCATGGCTTTGAGTTGGGATTTCTCCTCCTCAATCACGTCACGTATCTGGTCCAGGGAGAGTGCCTTACCGTCACTCAGATCTTGGTGCCAATAGCGCTTGTGCCCACGTATGACCGTGTCTTGGGGAGACGCACTATCGTAGTGCTTGAGCGTTTGTTTCCTATGGCTGGGTTGTACGAGGTAATGCTGAAACGCAGTGGGTTTCGGCGTGGCAAGAATCTTCGGCACAATGGGTTCTTGAGATAGCCAAATGTCGGTCTGCTCTTCGCGGAGGGTTGCATCTGTCACGCATACACGACTCGCATAGGCGCGGGCTTTGTCGCCTTGTTTGGGGATGGCGTTGCCGGGTGGCTGCACATCGTCTAATTCCTGATGCGTGCGGACGAATCCAAACAGCGCATCGATCGGCATAGTCAATGTCTTCGGGGCGGCGTAGCTCAGGAGGGACGAAATCCAAAGGGGTGGCAGCACGTTCTTGGGCTTTGATACGTGCGGGGATTCTGAAATTTGGACTGTGTCCAAAGAATACAATTTCGTTAGGCCCTTCGACATAAAATATAGGGCGCTCTTCCTGCAAACATCCCGTGTGCTGATTGAAAGGCGGCTCAGCTTGGAAGGGTGTCAAAGCCTCAAAATAATCGGTGAGGGCTTGGTTACTAATCTTTCGAGGTTTTGTCTCACCTACCTCTAAGATAATTGTGTGATTCTTGCGTGGGGAAACATTCTCTTCTCCACCGGTTTCAAGCATATTGCCCGAGCATACCAGGACACCTCGATAGGCATAACCTGCTTCGGGTGCACCGATTCGAGTAACGGATACAACGCGACCGCTCTTCCCCCTGCGTATCTCTACGTCAAAACTGACAGGGTGCCACTGAGGTTCATACAAAGGGGAGTTGAAACGAAGTAAACCCGGAACCGCATCAATGGGAATACGATCTTCTTTGATTTTGAGATATGCTCCCTGCGGCCAACCTATATCTTCAAGCCTTTTAGCCGGCCTGACATACCACTCAGAGCCTTTTTGTACCAAATAGCCTGCACGGACATTACGGCCATATTTCCCCAGCGCTTGTTCGTAAGATATTGCAAGAGGATCATCTCTTGCCGCTGCCACGGCCCTGTAGAACACTTTGCGCGAATCCGATACCCATCTCACCTTCCCATAGCTAACAATTTCCAACACATTCCGCAGCATTCCACGTAGGCTACTACCTGGAATGACAGGTTGTTGCACATCACGCGTGTAGAAGAAATGCGGTGTATTTCTCACTTGGTTGGAGAAGGGTTCGTTGACATCCTCTTCACGTTCCTGTCGCAAGAATTCCGGTAATGTGACTGGACATCGGACATACAGCGGTGAACGTGCCGTCAACGTGATGTCAAAATACCCGGTCTTGCGTTCAGGATCATAACGGTCGTGATCGGGCAAATCGTTGGGGGTATCGACTGGCGTGACGACGACCTCGGGCAGAGGTACAAAATTATAGGGAGCGCTTGCTGTGTGCTCTGGTTTCGGTTGTGCTTGCTTGGGCAGATTGAGGAGCTCTCGTTCACTCATGATGCCTTCTCCAGACTCAAGTGGAAGAGACGGCTGGCGACGATGCGGGTAAAGCCGTGCGCTTCTTCAGCTAGGTAATGACGAATCCACAAGCGCAACGGACGCGACCGTTCGTCATATGTACCCATCACCTCAAGCGGTACAGCGTGGCGCAAGCCTTGCGCACCATCCCGCATCAATGTAAAGCCGTGGTCAAGCGATTGGGTATCGGTCCCCCACAGAATATGGGGTTCATCCATGGCGTCCTTCCAGGTTGGTTCTGTTTCACTGTTGACGTCCCCTATCAGACGCGCCTGCCAGGCTTGTTCGCCGTCCCGCCATAGTAAAAGTTCGGCCGTCTCTCCGAACAGACGCGCTTGTTGCAAGGTTTGCAGGACGAATAGCGGAGACACATCGTAGACGGGAGAGCTGACTGTTGCTAGGCTGCCGAATACTAGCACCTCGCTGATTCGCCTCTGCGGTCAGCCGCTCATCCAACTGCTGCCGCAGCATGCGCTGCACCATACGTTGTGCGAGCCGTGCGCTGTCAGTGCCAACTGGAAGGGTCACAGCCACTGCACCGGAGGACGGGTTCGTGTCCACTTGGAACTCCGGCTCCATATGCCAATTAACCGCGATGCGGCCAAACCCTTCTGCTCGTCGCTCGCCAATCCCCTGCGCTTCAAGTTCGTTGAGAATATGAGTATCACAACCAGCAGCTTCGTACACACACACGCTACCCATCTCGACGGCGAGCGTTTGTGGCAAGGGCATACCCCACTTACGATTGAAACCGCCGACCTCACGTCCGCGCAGAAAAGCACGGAGTAAACGCAACTCGACCTTGCCAAGACGTTTAGAGATCGCCTCCGTCACGGTACGGGGATCAACCACGAATTGTCCGTTTTGATCTCGCAATAAGACATCGCTCAGGAAAGTCACAATCAAGGTGTTATCAACGGTATCGACATCAGACACAGGCAGATGCCCCACCTCACGCCATTGGCTCGCCGCGGTTTCCTTCGCGCGGCTGAGTTCCGCACGTCCATAGCCACTGCTGCGTGCGCCACCCAACCTCACTTCGCCTGATAGTAAGGACAAGAGATGGGCCGCATCGGCCTCGTGCTCACAGAGAATCGCGGCTTCAAACGTTTGATCCGCAGCTAAAGCGTTGTAACGGAAGACGGCGCCGGGGATGTCATCCTTTTCAAGGTTGATTTTATTTTGCGGCATGGCGCGGCCAAATCGGCGCGTACGTGTGGTGTGCACAGCAATGTGCCGATGGGGCTGTTCGAAGTACACCTCGTCGTCCGTGATCCTGCAGAAGGGCTTATTCACCGCTTGCCATTGGATATCCTCATGATCTCGTGACTCGATGGCGAAATCGTAAACGGGTGCAGGCCGTTCCGACGTTTGTCGGGTTGTAACCGCTTTGTCCTGCTGCCAGGATGCTAGGGTAGGCAAGGTTCGCGTTTCTAGCCGGTCAAGCAGATAGCCGTTGAGGTAACGTGTTGTGGGCTCTAAAAAGAGCCGCCGCATATCCGGATGTGTCGCATCCAATTCGGGTAAACGATGTTGACGTAAGTATTGCCCAATGATGGCGCCGCGCAGAGCACTGCCCGGCAGGTAAGACAAAGCCACAGCACTGTTGGGATCCCCTTCTAGTGCCGTCACCAGGGTCGGTTCACGCAGTGTGATGCGATAGGTGAGTACTCTCATGGCCGTTCCTTCTTCAGGGCCTCTGCAAAGCGAGCGAAATGCCTGGCAGTGAAAGGCTTATCAACGAGCCATGCGTCGAGACGGCCGCGCCCGCGATTGCGTCCTGTACCTGCTCGTCGCAACGACATGGCACACGCAGCAAGTAAGGCCAGCGCATCTTCGGAAGGATCGCTCGCAAAGTCCAGTTGAGCCACGAAAGGCGTCTCACGCAGCACCACACGCATGGCGCGCAGACTGTGCGGTTCTGGTGCGCCTGTGGTTTCGTCCACAGCCGTCTGACGGCGGATGGCCGTTAGCGCAGCCAAAACATCAGCGGGCTGCAGCCGTGGTGGATTTGTGTTGATATCAGCCTCTACAGCACGCCGTAACGCTTGTGGTAGCAAGGCGGCGCCAACGCGCATGATGGCATCATCCTCTAGCGTACTACCCGGTTGACCAAACAGCTTCTTGGCGGCGCCGTCAAACCGATGCTGCATGGCCACGTCGTGTTGACTCAGCGCAAATAAGAGATTGGCGCACTCCTCAACCAGCAGACCTTTGAGTGTGCGGCCACGTATGTATGGCAAGCCAGTTGCGGCATCGTGCTCGACTTCCTCGTCCACCAACCCGGCAATGCCATCGCCACGCCCAAAGGTTGCGTCACTCTTGAGCTGCAGGTGCAGTTCGAGCTTCATGTCCTATACCTCTTGGCGCTAAGGGGACGAACCAGTCCGCCAATTCTATTGCATCAAAGTAGCCACAGTAGCGCCCCCACCAGCCATTACTGCACCAATCCGTCTGGGTCTGGCCCAGGTTAGGTAGGAGCCCTTGAGGATCATCGTGCGTCTGATTGAACTTGAGCCGGAAGTGTGAAACAGCGTCACTCCCTTCGCGCAATGCATCCCGCAATGCTTTGACTTTATTGTGTCTACCGGCCCAGTTTGGGCCTTGAAACGCCATAATACCCTTGTGGATGATATCCCATGTACGGTGCGTCTGCTGTGGGTTGTCTCCAAGCGCTACAGGGCGTAGGGTGAGCCATCCTTCCCGGACCCGATACTCACGTTCCCGAATGTCGTCAATACCGCCCGAGAGACCGCTCAAGGCAAAGTGCCAGTCAAGGCATGCGCCATCGAGTCCTTGTTGCTGCCGATAGCGTTTGGCATTCCTGTATAGGTCGTCCGCAAGCATATAGGCCCGGGCAAAGGGATAATGGGTCTTCACGAGCGCAATACCTGCGCAAGCGGTGATTTCCCCATTACATGCGCAACGCTTGGCAGTCTCACGCTGAAAGGCGCGTAAATATATCATGGCGAGCGAGAGGCCCAGACGTCCGTCGCACACAAACGTCACGTCATCGCCACCAAAGACGAGTGGGCGAAAAGGCAACCGCCACCTTCCGTCACGACCCGTTTAGTTCAATGCGGGTGACCTCATGTTCCAGGTCATTGCCGTGAACAATGTTGCCCTTGTCATCAACACATTGAATTAAGGTCTGTAACGTCTCATTCAAGGCCGCTTGTGACGCCTCTTGTACGGCGTCAGAAAAACCCCGGAGCGCATCGATGTAGTCACGGTTTTCTTCCGGGGTAGCGTACCTCTCACAGATCTCCCGAATGCGTTGTCCCATCCCATTACCGTCAGCGTGAACCACGGCAATATAGCTGTGGTCGCCAAAGCTCCGGCCGAGTTCATCGAAGTCATGCGGGAAGTCGAATCAGTTTCCCAATGCCTTTGCAAACGTTGTGCGCAGGCCGTCATTGGCGTCGTCCGACGCATCAACCTTCGCGATGATCTCCGCTGATGCCGGATACATCGACGTTGGATCCGTTCGTACTGGCCAGACGATGTCCTGGGCTGGCAACCCCGTCGACTGACACATCACCGAAACACCCAAGCCCAGCAACGGTGCTGATAATGCACGAGCCCGTTTCTCCAAGGTAAGTTTATGGAAGGCATCGTGGAACACGTTGGCAAGCGGTTCTTGCCACTCAAAGGCATGATGTACAACAGCCAGTTGGAGATTCGGCGCATGAGTAAGTGCCTTGCGCGATAGCGCCCGCGTAAATGCTCTGGCAGGTTTCTCCTCGCGGAAGAGCGCCACGAAATTGCCCCCGCCCGCATATAGCACTTCCGTATCGAGGTCGGTTGTCGGATCGATATATGAGTCAGGATCCAACGTCAGGTTGGCGCGAACGTTATGTCGCGTTGTGACCGTTCGCACGGCCTCCATTGCCCATGTACCGGTGATCTGGGCGACCAAATGCGACGCTCCGATATTTCACGAAGCCGGTTGCTGCCAAAGATATAGGGCTGAATTTGTGCCGTATCGACAATCACGATATGCATGGCTTCCTATGCCTCCCCGCTTTGGCTGTTGATCCATTGCTCAAGGCGCGTCGCTAAGTCGGTGAGATCTTTGCGGCCGAAAACACGTATACGCCCTTCGGTATCAATATCGCGTCGCATCTGTTGCTCGATTTTCTCTGGGTCGTAGCCACAGCATACCAGAGCAACGCGAGCTTCATCACCACCTACCTGACGAGCACGGACATAGGCTTCGAACAACTTGGATTTGAGTAGGTAGGACTGATCGTCTGTCGTACAGGAAACAGCGAAGAGTTGACAGCCTCGTATCGCGATGACGTCGACTTGAAACTCGACTTCATTTGGCACAATATCTTGAACTTGCTGATGCAGCTTCAGCCTGCTCTTTATCCTATTGATCTCATGCAGGATATAATGCTCCAACCATTCACCGTGTAACCACTTGCAGAAATTTAGTGGCTTGATATCCTGCGGCAGTTGTCCCAGAGCTATGTAGCTGCCAGTTTGGCCCAGCTCATGTTGCAATGTCTCTACCACATCACGAAGCACGTCACTTGTAGGGAACTCGAGCGAGATGGCACGGAGCTTACCAGCGCTTTGCCATTTGTCATCCGGTCTATGACAGTTTGCTTCTAATTCGTCACACACCCATGCCCGCCACGCTGTAAAACCCTCATCATGCGTACAAGTTTTGGCTAACGCAGCCGCACTTGCAAGCAGCATCGGTTCTACGTTCGGATCACGCTGCACGGTCCAATTGTGCAGGGCTAACAGGTCTTCTAACCTCGGCTCCAACGACCGACCAACGTATTCCGAATACTCTGGTTCGTGACCACGTGCGGTGACACGATCGCATACTATTCGCAATTCACGAGGGTTCAAGTAAGTAAAGATGGCCGTCACATCTTTGGCTTGAGCCCACTGCTCTACCGCGCGGTATGCATGAACAGACATTGGCTTGGTCCCACCTGTATAGTTCAGACCTACACGCTGGGGTTTGTGCTGGTTTAATGTCTTTTGAACTGCTTCAAAGATTGAAATGGGCTTCGACTCGTCCACCTCCTTGAACTCTATGGAGCTGATGCCCTTGCGGACGAAGTAACTGTGCAAACGCTGGGCAACGGACGCTGTTTCCGGTGAGTGAACGAGCGTTATTGTTCCTCCTGGTACAGTAAGTGACTGCCCAGCGACAGCGTTAGGAAGAGGATTGCCGCCAACAAGCAAAAAAAGGTGATCGGTACAAAACCGTGGATCCATCATGTGCATCCTCGCAAACAGTTCGATCGCTAGGATTCTTTTCAGAGACAAACCAACTTTAGCATATTTTGAACATGGCTACTTTGATGATTCCGTGGGGATTATGTGGAGATTTTATGGGGATTTTTTGAAATGCCCCCTGCAGAGCCAGCGTGCAGAAAGAGGATTATGAAATATGCAGGTGATGCCGCCTCAACCCAAACGCCGTTCCCGCCCCGATTGCACATACGCCCCCAGCCTCAGCACGGTACCAGAGGACCACGGAAACCGATCATGCCCACCATACCCTCGAGAGGCAATTTCTGTTGGCGCCGATTGGAGTAGCGCTGCAGGCACAGCAGTCTCAGCTTCTTGACATCCACCTGCACACCGGAGCGAAGCGGCGAAAATCCCGCGTATCGTCGAGCCCAGATAGGCCGGCAGTAGGTCGCGGCGCTCGCCAAGCGCGAGCTGCAGGGTAAAAGCATACAAGGTAAAGTTGGGGAACAGAGATTGGGATGTGGCCAGCGTAGGCGTAGCCTGTGACATCGTCCGATAACTCCGGTGCTGGTGAGGCAGGCCCCATCCGACAGAGCCGGATTGACGGCCATGTCACCAGGGGAAACCGCAGCAACAGCCTCCCCCTAACGCCTCAACTATTCCGCCGTGCCTTCTTCCCACGAGGACAGATAGATCGTCTGCTCCTCGGTCAGCTTGTCGATCTGCACACCCATCGCTTCCAGCTTAAAGCGGGCGATTTCCATGTCGATCTCGTTCGGCACGACATACACGCGGTTCGTCAGCTCGTCGTGGTGCTGCACCATATACTGGGCACACAGCGCCTGGTTGGCAAAGCTCATATCCATCACGGCAGCCGGATGGCCCTCGGCCGCCGCGAGGTTGACGAGCCGGCCCTCGCCCACCAGACAGATGGTGCGGCCATCCGCTAGGGTGTAGGCGTCGACAAACGGCCGGGGTTGGCTCTTACTCACCGCCATGGCTTCCAGGGCCGGAATATTGATTTCGACGTTGAAATGGCCGGAATTCGCCACCACACAGCCGTCTTTCATCGTCTCAAAATGTGGCTGGTCGATCACATGCTTGTCGCCTGTGACGGAGACAACGAAGTCCGAAACCGGCACCGCTTCGCTCATCGGCATGACGCGGAATCCATCCATGACCGCTTCCAGGGCTTTGAGCGGATCAACTTCGGTGACGATGACATTAGCGCCCATGCCCTGCGCCCGCATCGCCAGGCCGCGGCCGCACCAGCCATAGCCGGAGACCGTGAAGGTCTTGCCCGCCAGCAAGAAATTGGTGGCCCGGATCAGGCCGTCGAGCGTGCTCTGTCCCGTGCCGTAGCGGTTGTCGAACATGTGTTTCGTCATGGCATCATTGACGGCAATGACGGGAAATTTTAGGGCGCCGTCATTGGCCATGGCCCGCAGGCGAATGACGCCGGTAGTCGTTTCCTCGGTGCCACCGAGCATATTGCTGAGCAGATCGGCGCGCTGCTTGTGCAGCTCACTTACCAGGTCGGCCCCGTCATCCATCGTCATCTGCGGTTGATGATCGAGAGCCGCATTGAGATGCTGATAATACTGCTCGTTCGTCTCCCCCTTGATCGCATAGGTGGGCACGTCGTAATGCGTGACCAGAGCCGCCGCCACGTCGTCTTGCGTACTCAGGGGGTTACTGGCTGTCAACACGACGTTGGTGCCGCCAGCCACAAGGACGCGCATCAGGTTGGCCGTCTCGGTGGTGACGTGCAGGCACGCACTCATGCGGATGCCGCCTAGCGGTTTGTCCTTGCCAAACCGGTCTAGCAGACTTTGCAACACGGGCATTTCCTTCAGCGCCCAATCGATCCGCGAGCGACCCTGGTCGGCCAGTGAAATATCTTTGACGTCGTATCCTGTATTCGGCATTCTGACTCCTTTGCAAAGGGGTACACGGCCCGATCATAATCCACGTCAATCCCCTCGACACGCGAGGGCCGCATCCTATCTAGAACCGAAAATCGGGGGGGGGAAACATAGTTGTTGCGTGCAGGTTCTCTGCCAAACGATAGCGAAAATGGCGCGCGAACACAAGTCGAGAGCGTTGCAATCCTCATCGACAACCTGTCCGGGACAGGCCGATAGGGTTTAATTTTTGTGCCTGCATAGCCGATCACAGAACACGCATATACACCGCCCTTCGCTTTCGCCCTCTCGGCGGTAACCTGGAGATGCCATGCGTGCTGACACTGCGTGGACATAGCGCCCTTCGGGTGGGCTTTTCAATACCAGGCCCGTTATCAAGGTCCGGCTCGTTGTGCGGTTGACTC
>CBCXVS010000010.1:0-52158 GCA_965178525.1 uncultured bacterium
GAATGCTCGCCCGGAGGCCTTTAATGAGGCGTATATTGGCTATCTGGACGATTTGGAGCAAGGAAAGCCGCTGGCAGGCCGCCGGAGCTTGTAACGTGTAGGGTGCATTCGATCATGGCGTCACCAGGGAGCCAGGGCCGTGCGTATCAACCCATCCGGCCATGCCGCCACTCAAGCTGGAAATGGATGTGGCCGGCCAGCCGTTCTGGATCACGAAGCTGGCGACATCCAAACTGGTGACGCCGTGCCAGCATTGAAACACGATCTCGGTGTTCTGGGGCAGGTCATGCAGCCGCATGGGGATGTCTTGAATAAAAATATTGATGGCGCTGGGAATGTGGCCGGCCTGGTGTTCCCAGGGTTGGCGTAGGTCGACGACGGTGATCTCATCTCCCTGATCGAGACGGGTACGTAACGCCTGGGGTGACACTTCTGTGATATGCATGGGTTGGGATGCTCCTCTCAGCACAGATCATGACGCATCATACTTGCCGCCTTGGAACTGGGGATTGTGTTGTTTCTATGGTACTGCAGATGCCGTTGCCTGTCACGTTGGCGCCTCCCGTGACCGCAAGAAGGCACGGCAAAGCCGTCGTGACGTTGCCGTGTTTCTCCTGCTATTGAAACACCTCGCCCTCAGGATAAAACGCGTCGAACCGGTGGATGAGAATCGGATAATGCTGTAGTTGGGTATCTGTGGCGTTTCCATTCCTGACTTTTCTGAGCGCATGGCATGTCTGAACTGCTAGCCTCGAAGCCAATTCGAGGCTAGCGCGATGCCCTATTGTAACAGCAAAATGTTGTTAGCGAGCGCCATCGTCACCCGTGGCTTGATCATCACTCCGGATAGACGTATAGTTCAGGTAGACGTTGGGCATGGCAGGAGAGGGTGATGACTATGGCAGACCATGTACCGTATTCACGCCGTGGCGAACAGCGGCAACAGCGCGTGGCGAAACGCCACCTATCGGACCTGCAACAGAGGATTTTGCAATGGCTACGAACTGAATTGCGCCGGCGTCGGCAGGCGGGTGATATCGAAGGTGTGCCCTTTCCCGCCCTGGTACAGGCCATGACAGCCGACAAAGCGGGTGTCATCATCAGTTTGCGCCAGTTGATGCGGAAGGGCTTGGTAACGGTGACCCTGCCACGTGGGGCTTGGACGCGCTATGTCTTGTTGACCGAGAAGGGACAATCGCAGGCACACGTGTTGACCACAAATGCCCGCATGCATGAGCTGCCCGAGAAAAGCCGGCGAGCGGAAAAGCGGGAACGCGACAGGAAAAAGCAGCAGCGCCGTTTCCGCCACTGATGAAACGTGGCGACAACGTGATTACGACGCTTTGCAGCTATTTCCCAGCGCCTCCCAATCATCCAGATCCATGTCGCTGAGGGCACAGTCGATACGGGTTGCACCACAGGTCGCGTGAATTGAACCCGTGGCCAGAATCGCGGCGGTGAGCAACCCGGCACCATTGGCTGTGGTGTCGGTGGCGAATTGGTCGAAGGCGATGGTACAGCCCTCCACCTCGATGGAGCCATCGAGTGTCATATTGAATGTCATATGGCTCTGGCTGACTGCCCCCTCATTTTCCAGCAACATGTTCCCCTCAATGCCATCACAATTGGTGAACGTGAGCGTGGCGCTGACCGTCACACGATTCTCGGCGTCAAGTTCTTCAACATGGACATTTCCTGTAACGGTGATGTGGCCCTGCCCACACGGCACCGTGACGTTGATATCGCCCTGTTGCAGGATGAGATCCGATGTCGAGGTACTCGAGCCGGCCGCCTGTATGGCGCCATGCGACATCGCCATGCCACCGTCGAGCAGAAGCGTTATCGTTCGGTCCACCACATCGCTTGCACGAAGCGATACGTCCTGGATGTTGGCGGGTACCGTGGAGTTCCCACTGTGGTCACCGCTACATCCGGCCAAGAGCAGACATGCCAAACCCACGATGGCTATGAACTTGGGCAAAATCGGCTTCGTCATGTTTCAGGAAGAACCATATGCAAACCATTTTGTACAGGGACGTACTTGCTGCACAAAAGCATTATGTGCCTTAAACATACGACATTTTCCTCTGTGGGCATGCAGCCCCTCTGCGATACGGCATGCGCCCGATCGTGGCCTTTTTAAGTGCCTGGGCATCATTATTTTTATATATTTTTCCAGAGGAAAGATATAATGTAATTTTGCCTTAGTACTTATACAAAGCGCGACGAGGGCGTGTTATCACATTGCGATATATCCCGGACAATTATAGCGCCAGTTTCCCACAATGTCGCATGAGAAACATCGGGATTTCGTGGGGATTTCATGAGGATTTTGTGGTTTTTCTGTGATAGACGTGCCGACAAGTACCGGCGGACGACGAAACCCATCGCCCACCGCGCTCTCAATTCGTAGTCCGCATCATGCCGTCAAAACCTGACTAGGTAACACCTCCTGTTGCTCGCCCTGTTCCACCACGACGTGACCGTTGACAATGACATACTCGATGCCATGCGGGTACTGATGCGGCTCCTCAAAGGTGGCCCGGTCGCTGACGGTTGCGGCGTCGAAGATCGTTATAGCTGCCGCTTTGTCGGTTGCCAGGACGCCACGATCGGTGAGGCTGAGCTTGGCGGCCGCCATAGACGTCATCTTCCGCACGCCATCTTCCAGAGTAATGAGGCCCTCGTCGCGCACGTATTTGCCTAGCACCCGAGGGAACGTCCCGTAGGTACGTGGGTGGGGCTTGCCTCCGCGACCTGCCGATAGGGCCAGAGAGTCCAAACCAATCATGAGCATGGGATGCGCGATACCCAGGGCGACATTTTCCTCTGACATCATGAAGAGGATAATCGCCACTTTGCCCTGCTCTGCCAGTAAAAAATCCATCATGGCATGCGCCGGGTCTTGGCCCATGATCGCGGCGATTTGCGCCAGCGTTTTGCCCTCGAATTCTTTCTGATGCTGACATGCAGAGATGACAATATCGTTCCATCCAACCGCACCATTCGCACGTGACCAGCCATCCTGCCCGACTTGCATGTCATCGACAATACGCTTGCGATGCTCCGCATCACGAATCCGGGTAAGAAAGCGTTCGACCCCACCCTCGAGAGACCAGGCCGGGAACAAACTGGTCATCGTTGTGCTGCCGGCAATGTAGGGATAGATATCCGCTCCCACAGCCACACCCCGATGCACGCCCGCCTCGAGCATTTGCAAGGCATGCGCCATCTTGTCCCAGTTATCACGGCCTGAGGCTTTGAGGTGGGAGACCTGCACCGAAATACCCGCCTCCTCACCGATACGCAGGGCTTCGGCAATCGACATTTCTAAAGTCCCGCCCTCGCCGCGCATATGCGTCGCATAAATCCCCCCGGCTGCCGCTGCGACCTGGGCTAAGGCGATGAGTTCGTCCGTATCACCATAGCACCCCGGGGTGTAAATGAGACCGGAGGAGATGCCAAAAGCTCCGTCGTCCATGGCGGCGCCAACCAGATGTTGCATCTGCAGCAGCTCACGCGCGGTGGGCGATCGGTCGGCAAATCCCATGGTGGCGATCCGCACCGCGCCATGTCCGACAAGTGGCGCGATATTGATCGCACACCTACGGTCACGCACCCGTTGATAATAATCGCCGAGGCTGTGCCAGTCCCAGGCTAGATCGGGATTTAAGAACCCGGCATACTCCCGAAGTAGATCAAGCGTGCCCGGCGATACTGGAGCTGGAGAAAAGCCGCAATTCCCCACCACTTCTGTCGTGATGCCTTGGCGTACTTTGCTATCCGCACCCGGCGTGCTCAGCAACGTGAAATCGGAATGGGTGTGCACGTCGATGAAGCCCGGTGCGATCATCCGGCCACGGGCATCGATTTCGCGGGCGGCCTCACCCTCCAGGGCCGGACCGAGGGCCGTAGTGCGTCCCCCACTCACGCCGACATCAGCGTTCACACCTGGCGCGCCCGTGCCATCGATCACGGTGCCGTGTCTGATCAGCAGATCAAATGTCATGTCGTCTCTCCTTTCTGACCGCCTGGGTCGTTGCGTGAGCAAGTCGTCAGGAACGTCCGATCTGCCGCGGTCCTTTGAGTCGGGCTTGCAAATTAGCCTGTGACATGGCGGGTAAGGCCATAATGTTGATGGTGCCACGCGAGCCCAAGCCCATCGTGAGATGCGCGACGGTCTCATTATCTTCCGCTTCGATGACGCTGATGAAGTCGTAAGGTCCTAAGACGGCATACTGCGCCAACACGGTGCAGCCAAAGTCGGCTATTTCTTTGTTGACCTCTTCCAGACGATCGGGATTGTTTTGCAAAGTTTGGCGTCCCTCAGGCGTCAACGTGCTCAACAAGATATAGGTTGGCATACGGGTTCCTCTGCTGGTGCGCGTGTCATTTGAGTCGCAAGTCGAGTAGTTCTTTCGCTTTGGCTTCAGCAGGCAGAATGAACTGCTGATGCAGAGACGTGTGGACGTCGTTGGCATCCGCATAGCGATACGTTGGCAGCAGTGAGGCATGGTGAGCGCGCAGGCGCCGTAACGCGTCAGCATTGGTCCGGCCGCGTTTCCGTACCAATGGCTGCACGGGAACAGCGATATTCCGTATGATATAGGAGGCGGTGTCGAGTACATCCTTGGCATCGGTCAGGTCGACTAAGACGAAGCGGGCGAGGTGGGCCAAACGGGACACGATTTGGTCGCTGACGTGTGCACCTTGTGGCAGTACCTCCAACAGCAAGGGGAGATAGTCACATTGCCGTAAGACCTGCCGCACTGCGTCCAGGATGGGCTGACGTTCCTCAGGAAACCAGCCCAAGATGAGCACGACTTTTTTGCCGATGGTCCCGATGACATCCTGGATGAAAGCGTTGTGGAGTTGTAAATAGATGAACTGGGCGACTTCAAGATTATCCACGACAATGGCCGGCTCATCATCCGGGGTAATGCGCAGATTGACCTGGTGTGCCCCCTGCAGTTTGAGTTCCCAAGCCGAGATGCCGTAAATGGCGCATCCGTCGAGATTGGCCTCCTCAAAGTTGGTTCCCACCAAACGTGTGTTCATCAAATTCGCCGCCCCGAGATTGGCGCCGCGGAAGTTGGCGCCCCGCAAATCCGCTTCCGACAGCCCCGCCTTCCGCAGGTCCGCCGTCGCCAGAGTGGCCCAGCGCAGGTCGGCTTGCGGCAGTCGGGTGTCCCGCAGGTCCGCCATATCGAGGTTGGTCCAGCGCAGATTCGCTTCACGTAGATTGGCCCCCCGTAGGGTTGCCTGGCGTAGTCGAGCGCCCCGCAGGTTTGCCTCCCGCAGTTCCGCCGCACTCAAGTCGGCCTGGCGCAGCCGGGCCACCAGAAGTTGCGCCTCACTGAGATGGGCCTCCCGTAGGCAGGCGCCCCGCAGATCGGCCATGGAGAGATTGGCGTTCCCCAAATTGGCGCCACTGAGGTCGGCCTCGCGCAATTGCGCCCCGCTGAGATCGGCCTCGCGCAGATACGCCCCACTCAGGTCGGCTTGACGTAAGCGCGCCTCGCGGAGTTGGGCTTCATGGAGATTGGCCCAACGCAGGTCCGTATGGGTGAGCCGCGCTTTGTTGAGATCGGCTCTGCGCAGGTTTGCGGCACGCATCTGCGCGCCGCTCAGGTCGACCCCGTGCAGATGCGCGCCGCTCAGGTCAATACCGCGCAATTGCACCTCGCTAAGATTGGGGAGGATTTTCGGGTGGGACAACCGCCATACATTCCAAGTCGCCGTCCCTTGCATGAGGATCTCAAGATGCTCAGCCTCCGCCATAGCTGTGTCTCCAGAGGAAGTAAAACGCAATTGTACGACGCCGATGGTTTATGCGGTTACTAGACAGCAGCCATTGTATCGTATTTCGCACGATGATGTGCATCTAGAAAGATGAAAATATTGATAGATGCTATGATCATATCTTTGCATGTCGAAAAAGGCCCCTTGACTTAGACATCATATGCCAAGACGGTTTCGTTCATTCTGAAATATCCCTGGCTGTGCAGCCGAAGCCCAGGTTGCGTGGTCACTTCGCCAATCATGCGAGCTGGGATGTCATGTTCGGACGCGATGGCGATGGCGGCTTCGGGTTGGGGCGTGATCAGCAGCATCCCTTGGCCCATGTTCCAAACGCGATAGGCTTCCTGGTCACGGACCGGGCCATGTTCTTGAAGGTAGAGCAGGAGCGGACCGGGCGCAAAGGGATCGGTGATCTCCGCCCCGAGCTGGACGCGCCGTAAGAGGCGGCCGAGTTTACCGGGTATGCCGCCGCCGGTGACATGTACCACACCATGGATCATCACCTCGGGTTCGCTGTGAATACCACCGAGCATATCCACCAAAGCAGCCGTATAGATGCGAGATGGCTGCAGGGCCAAGGCGCCCAGGGTCGTGTCACCCAAAGGCGCCACGTGCCACTCGTCGCCATGCTGTTGGCCCAAAATATGCCGCAGGAGTGAGTAGCCGTTAGAGCGACATCCCGTTTCTTCCAGCCCGACGATGGCGTCTCCGGGCTGCACGGCTACCCCGCTAAGCAAGCGAGCCCGTCTGGCGAACCAGACCACGCCGGCATTCCAGATGCTATTAAAAGACCCATAACCGCGAACGCGACTGCCGCATTCAGCTAATTCCCCATTGATCACGGCGACACGGGCTGCCGCCGCCGCCGCCACGTATCCATCAGCCAGTTGTGACACGGTATCCAGATGCGAGATCCCTGCATCGCCCAGCGTGCGTACATCGAGCACCGTGCCGAGTAGCACGGGCTCAGCGCCTTGTACGACCGCGTCGTCACAGACCATGGCGAACAGATCGAAGGCCACTGTGTGCCAATCGCCCATGCGTTCGGCGATTTCGATTTTGGTGCCAACGCCATCAAAGCCAAGGCCCATCACCGTATCGTCAGGCAGATTGCCTACAGCGATGTAACGTATCCCGGAGAAGTCGTCATGCGGTATAATCATTTCGCCAAGGCGATCTTCACGTTGTTTCCAAGTGCGCTGGGCAGCCGTATACAAGAGATGCGAAGCCGCATCGCCAAGTTCAAGGTTGACGCCGGCCATGGCGTAGGTCGTCTGAGCACGAGACGGATCCATAGGCGCCCTTTTTAAAAACTCCGGAACTCTATCCACCAGGTCACACCGCCGACCTGGCGTGTGTCCATGGCACTGTATCACAGTGTGCGGGATAAACATATCCCTACGTGCGCTTGTCTCACATATCGCACGACCATAAGGAGACGATTTGATGGCTGAACCATCGCATTATGATACGTTCGAAGCGACAGAACTCTTTTGTCCCCGCTGCAAACGGGCCCAGCCTGTCCGCAGGCACCTCCTGTTGGTATTACCTACCGGGAACAAGTACGATTATCGCTGTGCCGTCTGTGCGACGTCTGTCGGATCGAAGATGGATGATGACGCGACGGATTTTAGGACGCTCATGCGTGGCTAAATCACAGGGCTGAGGACGTCTGATGGCGTGGTTATGCCTTGACAGCCATGGGACATTTCTTGTACAAAACATCCTGCCTGTCAGCTGGCGGGGATAAGTGCCCGAACAAAACGATGTTCATATTTTTCCTCTGGAAAAACGATGTGGCTAATTTTGTCCAGGTACTTAGAGGCTGCGGTACGCAGTATGAACGAGAGATCAAGAAAGGAGATCAGATGCCTCGATATGTCATCGAACGAGATATTCCCAAGATCGGTTCCGAGGAGCGCGAGGCGCTACGTGCTGCATCGCACAAATCCAATACGATTCTGGCTGAGATGAAAGCCGAGCATAAGCATATCCAGTGGGATCACACCTATGTCGCCGGCGATAAGACGTTCTGCATCTACATTGCCGATAATGAGGCGCTCATTCACGAGCATGCCGAGCGGAGCGGCTTCCCAGCAACCGTGGTGACCGAAGTGCAGAAGATGATCGACCCGGTGACTGCCGAAGGGTAAGGTCGCGGCGCGGTGTGGGGGGCTGGGAACCCGTCGTGGTTCGTCGCTCCCTCTCAACTCCTAACTAACCACGAACCACTATAAAACAGACATCTAGGCATCTGGCCGTATCGAGGCGGCTACGTTGGGAGCACCTGCAGTTTTTGCTGCGCCTGTTGGTGTAGGGGATGAGAGGGGGGACTGAGCTGCACCACGTGTTCATAGGCGGCCCGAGCCTCGCCAAAGCGTTCGAGCGCCTGTAGGGTTTCGCCTTTGTGAAACCACGTCAAAATACCTTGGGGGTTGGCGGCGACCGCCGCCTCGAAAGCGTCAAGCGCTTCCCCCAAACGGTTTTCCTGCACGAGAACAAGACCTTTTCCGTACCAGGCCAGATCGAAATTATCCTGCAGTTGGATGCTGTTTTCAAAGGCGGAAAGGGCATCGGTGTAGTTGGCAGCTTGCAAGTGGGCCGCGCCCAACCCGTACCACACATGAGCCGTCTGCGCATGGCGTTCGAGCGCTGCGTGGAATACCTCCATCGCCTCTTTCCACCGTTGCATATTGACCAGGGTCATGCCTTTCGCCAGCCAGGCGAGATGGGAGTGGGGCTGCAGGGCAATGGCGTCGTTAAACGCCGTCAGCGCCTCTTCCTCACGACCCAATTCGGCCAGAATCATGCCGCGGCCATACCAGGCTAAATGCGACTGCGGTTGCAATTGACTGGCCTGGGTGAAGGCGTCAAGGGCGGCTTCATCTTGCCCCACATAATACAGCGCCATGCCGCGGCTATACCAGGCCGCATGGGAGTGGGGTTGGTCTTTCACGGCTTGCTCGAAATATCGTACCGCCGTCTGATAATCCAGCTCACGCATGGCGGCGAGGCCGAGATTGAGCCAGCTATGACCCTGTGCCTCAGGCGCTGGAGACGCACCACGTTGACCCATCGCCTGTCGGATATACTGGTAAAATCGGGGAGGATTACGCATAGGAAAAACCCCGGCACGTGCCTGCGCAGCATGACGGTCGCTCCGGCAGGAGACGCTGTCAGAGGCCCGCTGTGCCTGGGGCACAGCGGGCGTGCACACGATTTAGGCCGTCGTGACCGTCCCCAAGCATTGCATAATCTGGTTCTGCACGAATTGCGCCAGATCGGCATCATTGAGCCGACCGAAATGTTCTTCCAACATGGCTAACGGAATCACGGCCTTGGCCATCGAGCGGTGACCACCGGCGCTGCCGAAATGCCCGAATGCATGCCGTACAAGCCCCCCGGAGCCTTTGACGTGAGGATGACTACGAAGGGATACGACCAGATTCCCACAATAAATTCCCGAGACGACGGAACGCTCGATGCCTTCTACCTGCAAACAGAACTCAGCAAATTGCGGTAGGACATCCTCGCGCTCCACCAGCCCCAAGTGGGTAAAAAATGTGGTGTCGCTGATCGCGCGAGCCCTCAAGGCATAGCCTAAGGCATCTAGGTCACGCAGCGGCAATTCAGGCCGTTCCATACGGCGAATAAGACTATGGTTAGCCAGTGGGTACAGATAGGTGAACGCTTCGATGTCTGCGTCGGTGGTTTCGCGGCCCAAAAAAAGCGTATCGGTTTTGAGTCCATAATACAGAGCCGTGGCCAGGCGTTGGGTCACTTTGACATCGGCCGCTTGCAAATATTGCACGAAGATCGTTGACGTGGACCCAAAATTGGTGCGCACATCACAATAAGTCGCGTTGTAGATGGCCACACGGGGATGATGATCGATCACGACATCAACCTGCGGCAACAGGTCACCAAAATACGGGGGCTGCACGTCGACCAGCGCCATGCCGTCATACTGCTCAAGCTGTTTGGCCGTGATGTGCTCAATTTCTACTTCGAGCAACCGCACCATGGTCACATTTTCCGGCCGCGTCACTTTGCCAAAGGAGCCGATGGGTGCGGTCGTTTTGTTGCGTCCGAGCAGGGTGCGTAACGCCAGCGCACTGGCAATGGCATCAGGGTCGGGGTCATGCTGCACCAAAATGAGCAGATTTTTCGCACCTGCCAATATCTCGCGCAGATTTTGTACCATATGATGCGTCCGTGCATGGCTCAGGGCGACCTTCGTGGCTCGCGACACCAGGGTCTCGGCCGAGACATGTTTGACCAGGGGCGGTAACGTTGCCTCATATCCGTTTTCGGTCAGCACGGCCACAGAGGATTGGTCATCAATTTGTTGCAGCTGTTGGATAATCTCCTCGATGAGTTGCGGGCTCTGCACGTGAATGAGAATTTGATCATCGTGATTCACATGGGCCCGCTGATAGATTCGACTATCGCGTAAATCCCCGCTGAGAGCCTCGTGGCCGGCTTTGGACAGCTTGCGTTGTAACGCACGATCATCGACCAAATAGAGTACGTCACCGCCTTGCGGTGGTTTGGGATAACCCTGAGCGAAAAGCGGCTGTTCTTGGCAAATGATCACATGCCGCATGGACGACCTTTCTCCAGCGTCGGAAGGCATCTGACATTTGGGGCGTGATGTGCCCATCGTGTGACGACTCCTATACGGGCAATTGTACCCTACGATACCCCGGTATGCCGTCCCTTACACCGTGTCGAAATCGTGCGGGACTTGGGATGGTGAGTACGCCTTCAATGCGGCCTCAGGGTTGGACTGGTCGCTGCATGGTAGTCAGGCCGTCAATAAATTGGGGGGATGATAGCAAAGGTCGCGGGGGGCGTCGAGTACTTATTTTGTCGAAAATTACAAGCCCCATAAGCACAAATAGTTATGGTTATTCGTGGCAGTGTGGAAAGCCAGACCGTACCCCTCATACCTGAAGGATGATACCACTCTGCTAGGGCAGGGACGGATAATAGTAGCATTCCCGGTGTGACCCTGCTAAGATGCTTGTCCCTATAAATGTTGGCGCATAGTGCACGTTGTATCTGTGGTAATATGGCCGCTCCGAGCGGCATGCGCTGTTTCTTTCAGTGCTTATGACAATATAATAAAGTATCCCCATCGTCCTTCCGAAAAACGGTATGATCCATATCCATAGCAAAGAAATGCCTGAAGAGGGAGGTACGTGATCGTGGCATATGATCTGGCACAAGGCTTTGCGGATTTATCGGTGGCGGATCACTACAAACCGGTCGCGCAGGCCAACCTGACACGGTGGCTGACGGAGACGACCTTTGCCCCGTATCGTCCGCAGCTCGAGTGGCTCGTCGAGCAGCAACAATGGTCGCTGCTCCTCGATAGTTTCTACCGCATGTTACCGTTTGGGACTGGCGGCAGGCGCGGTCCCGTGGGTATCGGCCTGAATCGCTTTAATCCCTGGACCCTGGCGTTGTCGGTGCAGGGCCATATCGCCTATCTGCGTGAGCGCTATCTGGAGCGGGATCTGTCCATCGTGATGGCATATGATGTGCGGGTATACAACGATCTGCGCGGTCTGTACAACCCGACTTTGCCCTCGTCGCTGCTCGGCATGACCTCGCGGGATTTCGCCCAGGTGGCGGCCGGCGTGTATACGGCCAACGGCATGCGCGTGTGGATGTTGCCGGAGGACGCGACCACGTATATGTCGACGCCGGATCTGTCGTTTGCCATTCGCTACCTCAAGGCGGACGCCGGATTGAACATTTCGGCATCGCACAATCATCCCGATGATAACGGCGGGAAGTTCTACAATGAGCAGGGTGGGATGGAGGTGCCGCCGCATGATGAGGCCATGGTGCATCAGGTCGAGCGTGTCCAACATGTGGACATGCCGGATTTTGCTACAGCGAAGGCCACGGGGTTAATTTCCTGGATCGATCCGGAGGTACACGCGGCCTATGTCGCGTTGAACGTCGAGCAGTCGCTGGCGCCAACGGCGCGGCAGGCGCGGGTGGTCTTTACCCCCTTGCACGGGACGTCGGACACGACGGTTGGCGCCGTGTTGCAACAAGCGGGATTCCAGGTGGACGGGGTCGCCGAGCAAGCCTGTCCTGATGGGACGTTCCCGGCCGTACCTTATCAGGCGCCAAACCCGGAGGTGCCCGAGTCGATGCAGATGGGAATGGACTTGGCGCGCCAAGTCGCGGCAGACGTCGTCATGGCATGTGATCCGGATGCCGATCGCATTGGCCTCTGTTCGCGCACGGCGGAGGGGGCGTATCAGTTCCTGACGGGCAATGAAATTGCCGTGTTGGTGGCGCACTACAAACTTGACCAATTGCAACGACTTGGGCAACTGCCGGCGCATCCGCTGGTCATTAAGACGGAGGTGACCACGGAATTGCTGCGGCCAATCACGGAGCACTGTGGCGGCACGCTCATTGGCGACTTGTTGGTCGGCTTTAAATATCATGGCCATGTCCTGGCCCAGCTCGAGCAGCATGGCCGTTTTCAGCACGGGCGCATGCCGTCTGTGCAGGCGCGGCTGGACGATTTCATCATGGGCGCGGAAGAGAGCCACGGCATCCTGGTGACACCGGAGATTCGCGACAAGGATGCGGCCGGCCCGGCCGTCCTGCTGGCGGAGTTGGCAGCGTCGCAGCATCAACAAGGCGCGACCTTACTCGATTATCTGGACGATATCTACCGGCGCTATGGCTATTATGCTAACCTGTTGACCTCGATGGTCATGACCGGGGCAGAGGGGCTCACCCATATCCAAAAAATTCAGGAGGTGATGCGGCGGCATCCTCCCACATCGGTGGCCGGCTGGCAGGTGACACAGGTCATCGACCACTGGGATGAACAGGGCCTGCACGGCGCCTTTCTGTCCGAGACCGACCGCGCCTCGCGGAACGTCTTGGTCTTTTGGCTTGAGAATGGCGCGCGTGTCATCATTCGTCCGTCTGGCACGGAGCCGAAGAATAAAGTCTACATCGAAGTGCCGTCCGAGCCGTTGGGGCTCCAGGCTACGCCTGAAGATCTGATGCGTCAGAAGACGGCAACCGATGCCGTGGCGCAGCATCTTGCCGATGATTTTACCCGACAGATGTTGGCCATCATCGATGTGCATTTGCCGGATTATGCGCTGCGGGTCTCGGGGTTGGTGGCGTTAGACAAGCGTGTGGCGTTTGTCGAACAGTTTATCCCGGGTCTGGAAGAGCAAGTGCGTATCTTAGGAGATGGTCGCGTGACGCAAGCGCAGGTGTCGCAGTGGATCGATACCCAGCTCGCGTCGTATGGCAAGGATGCGCGCGGACTGGTCCGGAACGCGATGTCGGCCTATCTGCAGACCGAGCGGCAGCAGCTTGAGCAGCATGGGACGTCAGAGACACAAGAGCGCTTGCAGGCTCTCAAGGCGATGGAAACCGTCTTTTTCACGTCAGATGCCTAACGGGGTTGGGAGAGGATAGACACAGAGTGATGACGCGGACGGTGTCACAACTGCGAGACGATGCCCGACGCATCTTTGCCGCTGGCGTCGCCGCGGTGGATCCGGTCGCCGCTGTCCGGCGTGCGGTCGTGCTCCAGGGTGAGACGCTGGTCGTTGACGGTACACCGTACGATCTCCGGCGCTATGCCGATATCTATGTCGTTGGCGCTGGCAAGGCCAGCGCCAACATGGCGCAGGGGCTAGAACAGGGGCTGGCCAGCCGGCTGCGTGCTGGGGCGGTCACGGTGAAATATGATCACGTGGCGCCCGTGACCCAGGTGACGATTCAAGAGGCTGGGCATCCCATCCCCGATGCCGCAGGCGTTGCGGGAGCCAGTGCGATTATGTGCCTGGCGCAGCAGGCGGGAGCCGATGATCTGGTCTTTTGCCTGCTGTCCGGGGGCGGCTCAGCCCTTTTGCCGGCGCCAAGTCCGGGCATCACGCTGGAAGAGAAACAGCAACTCACCGGCTTATTGTTAGCGTGCGGAGCCAGTATCGATGAGATCAATACCCTGCGTAAGCATCTCTCCCGTATCAAAGGCGGACAACTGGCACGAGCGGCGGCGCCTGCGACGCTGATTACGCTGGTGTTGTCGGATGTGGTAGGAGACCGCCTGGATGTGATTGCATCTGGACCCACTGTGCCGGATACCAGTACGTTTCAGGATTGTCTGGACATTGTGGACCGGTATGATCTGGCCGAGCGCTTGCCGCCAAGCATCTGTACGCATTTGCAACACGGCTGGACCGGGGCATGCCCTGAGACGCCAAAACTCGGTGATCCGGCGTTTGCCCGCAGCCAAACGGTCATCATCGGCAATAATCGTACGGCGCTGCAAGCGGCCTGTGCGACCGCTCAGGCTCTCGGCTATGCGACGCTGGTTCTTTCGTCCTTTGTCCAGGGTGAGACGCGAGACATTGCGCGTATGCACGCTGCGATTGCGCAAGAGATTCGGCATAGTGGCCTGCCATTGGCGCCCCCCGCGTGTGTGCTCGCTGGTGGGGAAACGACGGTCACCCTCCGTGGCGATGGCAAAGGGGGACGTAGTCAGGAGTTTGCCTTGGCTGCGGCTCGTGATATTGCCGGCCTGGAGCGCGTCGTGGTCCTGAGTGCGGGCACGGACGGTACAGATGGCCCGACCGATGCGGCCGGAGCGTTGGCCGATGGCCACACGGTGGCGCGGGCGCAGGCGTTAGGCTTGACGTCGGAACATTACCTGCGCCGCTGTGATTCCTACCATTTTTTTGCGGCGCTGGACGATTTGCTCCGCACGGGGCCGACCGGGACGAATGTGATGGATATTCATCTGTTACTGGTAGGGTAAATGAACGGAGGAGAGAGCGTTATGGAGCTAGGACTGCGTGGTAAGGTCGCCGTGGTAACGGGCGGCAGCAAAGGGATTGGCCGGTCCATCGTGCTGGATTTGGCCGATGAGGGATGCCGGATCGCGTTTTCCGCACGCGGCCAGGAAGCCCTGCAGGCGACCGCGCAAGAGGTCAAAAACCGAGGCGCTGAGGTCCTGGCCATACCGGCTGATATGACCAACGCAGCGGACGTTGAGCGCCTCATCGGTGAAACCGTTGCGACCTTTGGGGGCATTGACATTTTGGTCAATAACGTGGGCGGATCACGCGGTGGGATAACCTGGGAGACATCAGATGAGGATTGGGAAGTGGTCTTCGATCTCAACCTGTTTGCAGCCGTGCGCACGACGCGGCTGGTTATTCCCATCATGCGCCAGCGCGGCGGCGGCCGTGTGATCAACATTTCCTCGATCTACGGGCGTGAGTCCGGTGGTGCGATGACCTACAATGCATCGAAAGCGAGTATGAATAGCTGGTCAAAATCCCTTGCCAAGCAACTCGCCCAGGATGGCATTCTCGTCAATGTGGTCGCCCCCGGTTCGGTGTTGTTCCCAGGCGGCTCCTGGGAACGGCGACAAAATGAAAACCCGGAGTTCATCGCCAATTTTGTCAAAACTGATATGCCTCTTGGCCGCTTTGGCCAGCCGGAAGAGGTCTCGGCTGTCGTGACGTTTCTCGCCTCGAACCGCGCTTCGTTGATGACCGGTGCGTGTGTCAATGTGGATGGGTGTCAGTCCCGTTCGAATATTTAAGCATGTGCGCGGAGGGAACGGGTGAAGGGAATGGCGTTTACAGAAATGTTTGCACCGACTGCTCGGCGAACTTGAGGAGGAGGTTCGGAAAAATACCGAGTAGCAGGGTCGCAGCCACCATGACGACAAGTCCCACGGCAAGCGAACGGGATGTCGAGAGTTCGGGCGGCGCCACCGACCGTTCGTCCATGAACATCGTTTTAATCACCATGAAATAGTAGTAGGCGGCAATGGCGCTGGTGATGACGCCAATAATGGCCAGGACCACGAAACCCGATTCGATAGCGGCGCGGAAGACGACCAATTTGCCGACAAATCCGGCGGTCGGAGGAATACCGGCAAGCGAGAGAAAGAAGATGACGTAGAGCAGCGCTTGCAGCGGATGGGTGCGCCCAAGACCAGTGAAATCGGAAATATCATCGCCGCGGAACCCTCGGTGGGTGAGCAGGATGATCATGCTGAATGTTCCCATAGTCGTGAAGGTATAGACGAAGACGTAGAAGAGCGCGCTCGATAGGCCCAATGTTTTCAGCTTTGATGCGGCAATCACGCCCATGAGCACGTAGCCGGCATGGGAGATGCTCGAATAGGCCAGCATACGCTTTAAACTGGTTTGGGCGATCGCCACCACGTTGCCTAGAATCATCGTCAGTGCCGCCAGTACCCACCACAAGGTCTCCCAATGTTGGGCGGTGGGAAACAATGCGACCACGAATACCCGTGCAAGTCCGGCAAATGCTGCCGCTTTGACCGCCGATGACATGTAGGCGGTGACCGACGTCGGCGCGCCCTCGTAGGCGTCGGGAGCCCACATATGAAAGGGCACGGCGGCAACTTTGAAGCCAAAGCCAGCCACCACGAGAATGACCGCTAAAACCAAAGCGGGATTATCCAGGGACAGGCCGGCCAGTCCTTGCGCCACGCCATCGAGATTGGTGGTGCCGGTCAGACCGTAGAGGAGCGCGAGACCGTAGAGCAAAATGCCGGAGGTAAACGCACCCATCAAAAAATACTTGACGGCGGCCTCGGTAGACGTGGCATCGCGCCGGATAAAACCGGCCAACACATACGTCGATAGCGACATCAGCTCCAGGCCGAGATAGATCGTAATCAAGTCTCCCCCGCCTGCCATCATCATCATGCCAACGGTCGCAAACAGGATCAGGGCGTAATACTCGCCTTGCTGCGACGCCTCATCGTCGAGATAGCGCAGTGAGATCAATACGGTCAAGGCCGTGGCCATGAGAAAAAGAGCACGAAAGAAAGTGGCGTAGCCATCGGCGAGAAACATGCCGGAGAAGACGCTCGTGCCCGGGGCCGGGATGAAGAACAGCAACACCAGGACCAGCAACACGAGTCCCAGAGTGCCCCACCCGATCATGCGCTTTTGCTGCGGTTGAGTGGCAAAAATATCTACGATCAGAATCACGCAGGCCGTGGCGGCAACGAGGATTTCCGGCCACAGGGCGACGATATCGCTGAGCGGCGGAGCAGGCAATTCCATGGCTTAGTTCCCCTCTGTCTGGGTCTTGGAGGGAGCAAGCTGCGCCGCACGCGGTTGCGCCGTTTCCTCCAGATAGGCCTGTTGCCGTTCCTGCATCTGGCCGACGTAATGGTTGACGGTCGGTTGGATACGCGACAGGAAGGGTTTGGGATAGAGGCCGATCCAGAACATCAGAATCACCAGCGGCAACATGTAACCCACCTGCCGCAGGTTCATATCTTGCATATTCTGATTGGCTTCCCCCACAGGGTCCCCAAACATGGTGCGTTGGAACAGCCAGAGCATATAGGCAGCGCCTAAAATGATGCCGGTGACCGCGAAGACGGCATAGACCAGATTGGTTTTAAAAATCCCGATCAGGATGAGGAACTCGCCGACAAAACCGTTCAACCCGGGTAGGCCGATGGACGAAAACATGGTGATGGCGAAAAACACGGCAAATACCGGCACCACTCTGGACAAACCGCTGAATGCCGCGATTTCACGCGTGTGCCGCCGCTCGTAGATGATGCCCACGAGCAAGAACAAAGCGCCCGTGGAGACCCCATGGTTGATCATCTGGATGATGCCGCCACTCACGCCTTCCGGGTTGAGCGCGAAGAGCCCGAGCATCAAGAAACCCATGTGGCTGACGCTGGAATAGGCAATGAGCCGTTTCATATCCACTTGCGCCATGGCGACGAGCGCACCGTAAATGATGCCAATAATGGAGAGCAGCGCGATAAAGCTGATCATCGTATGACTGGCGACCGGCAGTAAGGGTAGGCTAAACCGCACAAATCCATACGTCCCCATTTTCAGCAACACGCCCGCCAGGACCACGCTGCCAGCCGTCGGGGCGTCGGTGTGCGCGTCCGGCAGCCAAGTGTGGAAGGGAAACATCGGCACTTTAATGGCAAAGCCAAGGAACAAGGCCAGGAAAATGAGCGCCTGGGCGGAGAGCCCGGCAAACACCGGCTCGTTCGGAACCCGCAAATTTTGGATGAGTTCCATGACGTTAAAGGTAAGCTTCCCAGTGCCGTAATCCGGATTGCCATTGAGAAAATAGAGCGCCAGGATGCCCAAAAGCATGAACACCGAACCGAACAGGGTGTAGAGAAAAAACTTGATGGCCGAATACAGCCGCCGTCCGTGTCCCCAGATACCGATGAGAAAGTACATCGGCACCAGCATGATTTCCCAGAAAATGTAAAACAGGAAAAAGTCCAAAGCGACAAAGACACCCAGCATGCCCGTTTCTAAAAACAGAATGCAGACGTAATATTCTTTTAAACGTTCTTCAATGTCGGAGTACGAACAGACCACCACGATAATGGAAATCAAGGTAGTGAGCATGACCAGTAAAATACTGATGCCGTCAACACCTAAATAGTAGGTGACGCCGATGGAAGGGATCCAGTTGACTTGTTCCACCAATTGCATCTCGTGTGTGCCGAGGGAAAAATTGGCCCAGACGATCACGGAAAAGACGAAGGTGAGACCTGCAAAAATCGTGGCGACCCCTTTGATCATGCGAGAATCTTGGGCCGGAATGACCAGCATCAACAACAGGGCGCCAACAATCGGTGTGTAGGTCATGACGGATAAGATGGGTGTCCCATCCATGGCGTGCACTCCTTGCTCTCAAACCTTCGACTTAGGTGACAATCAAATAAATCGTGGCAAACACAAAGACCCCGAGGGTCATGATCAACAGGTAATTTTGCACGATACCGGTCTGCACCAGACGGAACACCTGCGAACCGCTGCGCACCAAGACGCCGACACCGTTGACGGACCCATCGACCACGAAACGGTCGATCAGACCGGACCAGTTCGCATAGAGACGCGTGAATTTGCCGAAACCATCGACGATGCCGTCGACAATCAGGCCGTCAAAACGCCACAGCGCGTTCATCCCCCACATGATGGGCCTGACGATAAACGCGTCGTAGAACTCGTCCACATAGTATTTGTTCAGCAACACTTGGTGCGCAAAGGCAAACTTGCCAGCTAATTGCTGGCTGCGCTCGGTGTAGAAGGCATCCACGCCGCCTTTCGTCCGTATCACGCCGTTCCAGAGCACATCCCAGGCCGCCCCGATCTTGGCGCCAAGACTTTGCCGCTGCTGCGGATTCGACAGGTAGAAATGGTAGGCCGTGAGGAATCCTCCCAGCGCGATCAGCGTCGAAAGAATCATCAGGAAAAAGTCCGGCCAGAGATGAAAAGCATGGTGTTTGCCGTGATGCATAGAGGCGAGAAATTTGTGAAACAGGCCATTCTCTGGGGGAAAGCCCACGACAATCCCGCCAATCAAGGACAAAACGGCCAACACCTTCAGCGGTGTGAGCATGGACGATGGCGATTCATGCGGATGCACATGGTGGGTATCGAACCGTTCTTGGCCGAAGAAGGTCATAAAAAGCAGCCGGAACATGTAAAAGGACGTCATAAACGCAGCGCAGAGGGCCAGGAACCACCACAGTTCGGTGAGTCCGAACCCCGGACTTTTGATCGCCGACGTCAGAATTTCGTCTTTACTCCAGAACCCAGCAAACGGGAAGATACCCGCGATGGCGACGGTGGCCCAGCACATGGTCCAGAAGGTTCCGGGGATGTGCTTGTACAGGCCGCCCATGTTCCGCATGTCCTGCTCCTCGTGCATGGCATGAATGACGCTGCCGGCCCCGAGGAAGAGTAAGCCCTTGAAAAAGGCGTGCGTCATGACGTGAAACAGACCTGACGTAAACGCTCCTACCCCGCAGGCCAAAAACATGTAGCCGAGCTGGCTGACCGTGGAATAGGCTAGCACGCGCTTGATATCATTTTGCACCAGACCGATACTGGCGGCGAAAATGGCGGTAAACGCGCCGATTCCGGCCACCACGTGCATCGATATGGGGGCAAGCTCAAACAAGACCTGGCTGCGCACGACCATATAGACCCCGGCCGTCACCATGGTCGCCGCATGAATCAATGCACTGACCGGCGTCGGGCCTTCCATGGCGTCGGGCAGCCAGACGTACAGCGGCACCTGCGCCGATTTTCCCGCGGCCCCGACGAACAACAGCAGGGTGATGGCGGTGGCGACGCCGACGGCGATTTCGTGGTGATGCGCCTTGGCGAAGACCTCTTCATAACTCAGCGAACCCGTAGCCCAAAAAATTAAAAAGACGGCCAGGAGAAACCCGGCATCGCCGATGCGATTGACGAGAAAGGCTTTTTTGCCGGCATCCGTGGCCGATTGCCGATCATACCAAAACCCGATCAGCAAGTACGAGCACAGCCCCACACCTTCCCACCCGACAAACATCAGGAGATAGTTGTCGGCCAGAATCAGAATGAGCATCGACATCATGAATAGGTTGAGATACGTGAAAAAACGCGGATAGCCCGGATCGCCGTGCATGTAGCCGACGGAATAAACATGTACCAAAAAACCGACACCACAGACCACGAACAGCATGACGGCGGTCAGGGGGTCGACCATGAGCGCCATATCCGCTTCGAAAGCGCCGGCAAAGACCCACGTAAACCATTTGGCGTGAATCGGATGACTTGGATTAAAGATGATCCGAATAATCACGATCAGGGCCAAGATCAGGGAAATACCCACGGACCCCACCGCGACCAGATGCGCCCGTTCACGGGTGACACGACGTCCCAACAAACCGTTGATCAAAGCCCCCAGGGCCGGCAAGAGCGGTATGAGCCAGACGAGCAGTTTCATAGTGTGCACGATTCCCTAATCCTGACCGCGCTCCTCGCGAACGGCGCCGCTGCGACCCACACGTCACCCGAGACGTCCGACATCGGGAGCGATCAGCTACTTACCATTTCAACAGGTTGACTTCATCGAGATTAAACGTGGTTTTGCCGCGATACAAGGCAATGACCAACGCGAGGCCAACCGCCGCTTCCGATGCCGCGACGGCGATGACGAAGAGGGTGAACACCTGGCCCCGCAAATCTTGTAAATAATGGGAAAAACTGATCAGTGTCACGTTCACGGCATTGAGGATGAGTTCGATGGACATGAGGACGATGACGACATTGCGCCGTGTCAAAACGCCGATGACCCCAATCATGAAGAGCAAAGCGCCAAATGTCAGATAAAAAGGCAGTGGGATCACCGTTTCCTCCACATCCAATATACGTTACTTTGGGTTGGGTTAGACATCACGCGTCTCCGCCAGGGTGGCCGGCGCCTCAGGCGACGTCTGTTCCTCTGCGATCGCCGTGCTGCGCGCCAAGTAAATGGCGCCAACCATGGCAGCTAGGAGCACCAGCGAAGCGATTTCGAACGGCAAGATATATTCCGAAAATACCAACGTCCCCACGGCTCGAGGCGTCCCTAACGGTTCACTAGGCGGGAGTTCTAAAGCGCTAAACGCCGAACCCGTGGCAATGATAATCCACAGGCCCGTGAGACCGGCCAGCACCACCGCCACGCTGCTTTGGCGGTTCCATTGCCGCAACTGTAACGAACGCGGGATATTGACCACGAGACTGGCAAAGAGAAACAACACCATCACGGCCCCGGCATAGACCAAGACCTGTATGGCCGCCAGCAGCTCGGCGCGTAGGGTGACGTAGATGGCTCCAACACAGAAAAACGTGAGGAGGAGAAACAACGCGGCATGAATGATATTTCGGTTGGTCACAACCATGACCGCCGAGATGACGCCCACAATGGCAAAAAAGAAAAAGAAAAAATACATACACGCCTCCTGCAGATGGGTCTCGGGAATGCAGCAACGATAGCATAGCGCGTTGTCATACGCAACTGTTTTCCCAGGTTTTAAGCTACGTGCTAAGGCCGGACTCGGATGCCCTAAAACAAGAGTTGTACCGAGTGTTCGGCCAGACGGAGCACACTACCTGGGAAGATACCCAGCAAGACGGTGCCGAGAGCGGTGAGACCCAAAATGGTTCCGGAGGTTGCCGACACACGCGTTCCGGCGCCATCGCCATTGGGCTCCCGCATATACATCAGCATCACCACGCGGGCATAATAGACGACCGAGATGACACTCGTTAGCACACCGACCACAGCCAAGACGTAATGGCCATTTTGCACCGCAGCGCTAAAGATGTAAAACTTCCCGGCAAAACCCGCCGTCGGCGGAAAACCGGCCAGCGCAAACATAAAGAGCGCCATGGCTGCTGCCAAGAGCGGATGGGTGCTACTCAGTCCGGCATAATCGCTAAACGCATAGTGGCGTTCGCCCTGCCGGCCCACGATGGTGAGCACGGTAAACGCTCCCAACGACATTAGGGAGTAGGCGACGAGATAATAGAGGATACTCGCGGCGCCCGGCGCATCGTGCGCGGCCAGGGCCACAAAGGCATACCCGGCGTGCGCAATGCTCGAATAGGCCAGCATGCGCTTGATGCTCGCCTGAGTGATGGCCACGATATTTCCGAGAATCATGGTAAAGGCGGCCAAGAGCGCAAAAATCGGTATCCAATTTTCATCCAGTGTGCCAAAGCCCTTGAAAAAGACCCGTAAAAACGCGGCGAAGGCCGCCGTTTTCGGCCCGGCGGTCATGAACGCAGTCACCGCCGTCGGCGCTCCGTCATACACATCCGGCACCCACATGTGAAACGGAAACACTGCGACTTTGAACCCCAAGCCGACAATGAGCAGGGCCATGCCCACAAGGAGCATCGGAGCGCGTTCACCGCTCCCGAGGGCTTCGGCGAGTTGGAGCAGGTTGGTATGTCCCTGGGCGCCATAAATGGTGGCAATACCATAGAGCAAAATCGCCGAGGAAAAGGCCCCCAAAATAAAATATTTGAAGGCGGCCTCCTGCGAGCGTTGTTCCTGGTGGTGCAGACCGGCCAGGATATAGGTGGCAATGGAGAGTGTCTCGATGGCGAGAAACAGCGTCACGAGATCTGCCGCGGAAGCCACGAACATAAACCCAGTCGTAGCAAACAAGATCAAGGCATAATATTCGCCGGCCGCGATGTCCTCGCGGCGCACATAGCTGGCGGACATGAGCAGCGTCAAAATGGCAATCAGGATAAACGTGACGTGAAAAAAGACACCGAGATTGTCCACCACGGCCATGTCCATGAAAACGAGACGCGGTTCGCCCGCTTGCAGCATCGCAAACACCAGGGCCAGCAACAGCCCCACAATGCCAATGACCTCATTCACGTAGCGGCTACGGGGCGGCAAGAAGAGATCGATACTCAGAATGGCTAGACCCGTTGCGAGGACGATGAGATGGGGAAGAAGCGCGCCGGTACCCTGTAATAAAACCGTGCCGTCCATAGTATTCCTATAATCCGCATTAATGCCGCATGAGGCTCAGGTGGTCGACATCGACGGTCGCTTTGCTCCGGTAGATAGCCAGAATAATGGCCAAGCCGACCGCGGCTTCCGCCGCGGCCACCGTGATGCTCAGAAAGACGAACACGTGCCCACCCATATCGCTCCACATCCGAGCGTACGCCACAAAACTGAGATTGACGGCGTTGAGCATCAGTTCGAGCGACATCAGCATGATGAGGGCATTGCGGCGCATGAGCACGCCAATTGCCCCGGTAATAAACAGTATGGCGCTAACGACTAAGTAATTCGAAATGGGTATCATGCGTCTCTATCCCCTAGAGCGCCCTGCGCCTGGCCAGGATTACGGCGCCGATAATCGCAATCAGTAAGAGCACGGAAACCAGCTCAAACGGCAGCACATATGGCCCGAACAACTGCGTGCCGACTCCCTGGATCGTGCCGAAGTCCGCCGAGGTTTCTGACGGGGTGCGAAGCTGCAGCAGCGTTCCGAATTTGATCACGGCCAGCAGGCCAATCACGCCAGCCATGATCCAGGCCGGCAAACTGCCTTCGCGCTCGTTCCCTTCCGGCCGCATGCTGAGCATCATAATCACGAATAGCATCAGCACCATGACCGCGCCAGCATAGATCAACACCTGCAGAATCGCCACGAACGCCCCTTGCAACAGCGCATAAAAGCCGGACAGACAGAGCATGGTGACAACGAGATAAATCGCACTCCCCATCGGATTGCGTTGCCACACAACCATGCCGCCGCAGAAGACACCCACGATCGCAAAAATCCAAAACAATAAGGTTTCCATTATGTCACCAGGAGCACGATCACCGCCGTGATAAGAAGATTGACCAAGGCCAATTCGAACCAGACCTTCCAGCCCAGGCGCATGATCTGATCGTAACGGAAGCGCGGCAGGGTCCAGCGGATTACGAGCAGAATCCAGCAGCCAATGAGGACTTTGATCGAGAACGTCGCGATCTGGATCAGCACCACGAGCACCCGGGGAAGTTCCCAGGTACCCCAGCCAAAGGGCCAGACGAAACCGGCAAACTCGGGCGTGAACTGCAAGTACGGAAACTGCCAGCCACCGAAAAAAAGCGTCGTCGTGAGACCGGCGACAATGATGATTTCAACGAATTCGGCCAAGAAGAACATGCCGAATTTCATACTGCTGTATTCGACAAAATACCCGATGATTTCCGATTCGCCCTCCGGCATATCAAACGGGACGCGCTTGTTCTCGGCTAACGCCGCGCCCAGAAACAGAAAGAACGCCAGCGGCTGCAGGACGATACCCCATTTGGGCAAAAATCCCCAGAGCAGCTCCCCCTGTTGCTGCACAATGACATCGAGCTGAGCCGACTGATAAATCATTAAAATGCCCAGAATCGATAACCCAATGCTCAATTCGTACGAAATCATCTGAGACGAAGCCCGCAATCCACCCAGCAGCGAGTAATTATTATTGGACGCCCAGCCCGCCAACATCGTGCCGTACACAGCAAGCGACGAAATGGCAAAGACGTAGACAATGCCCACATTCAGATTCGCCACCTGAAGGGGGACAGCCCGTCCGAAGAGGTTCACCGTCGGCCCAAATGGCACCACGGCAAACACCACCAAGGCCGGAAAGAGCGCCGCCGCCGGCGCCAACGTATGCAAGGCGCGATGAGCCCCCTCCGGAATAAAATCCTCCTTGGTGATCATTTTGATCCCATCGGCAAGCGGATGCAGCAGGCCCGCCAGCGTCAGTTTGCCCAGATTCGCCCGGTTCGGACCGACGCGATCTTGCATGACCGCACTCTGTTTGCGTTCGGCCCACGTCAGCAAGCCAGCCAGGCTGAGCAAGGCAAAGACTACCAACCCCGCTTTCACCAGCACGATTAGAAAGTCAACGAACACGCTGTGGGCTCCTTTGAACAGCTATCAGCTGTCAGCTAAAAAAAGAAGATACGAGACTTCTGCTTCCAATTCTTTAGCTGACAGCTGACAGCTGATAGCTGATAGCTGAAAACTTTAAAGAATCGATTCCGTGCCCGGGAGACAGTGTCTCTCTCGGAGATGGTAGTCAAACTCATCGCGAAACTTATTGATGGCGCTTTCGACCGGCCACACTGACGCATCGCCTAGGGGACAGATCGTGCGGCCGAAGATGTTTTCGCCCATGCGCAATAGCAGATCGACATCTCCCAAGCGCCCTTCGCCCGCTTCGATGCGGTGCAAAATCTTTTCCACCCAGCCCGTGCCCTCACGGCAGGGGCTACACTGGCCGCAGGACTCGTCATGAAAAAATTCCGCAATGATATAGGTCGATTGCACGATGCAAACCGTATCATCGAGCACCATAATGCCGCCCGAGCCCCCCATGGAGCCGGCTTGTTGCAAGGCGTCGAAATCCGAGTTGACCTGCATCGCCTCCTCAGCAGTCAGAATACGAGCCGAGCCGCCCCCGGGAATTACGGCCTTTAGCGTCCGGCCCTCATGTAGGCCACCCGCATAGTCAAAGATGAGGTCTCGCAGCGGAACCCCCAAGGGCAGTTCATACACCCCGGGCTTCTGCACGTTCCCACTGATGCAGAACATGCGTGTGCCGCGGTTGCGCTCTGGGCCAATGCTGTTGAACCACTCGGCGCCATTCGTAATGATGTGAGGCACATTGGCAAGCGTTTCGGCATTGTTCACTACCGTCGGCATGCCAAAAGCGCCGATGTTAGCCGGAAACGGCGGTTTGATTCTCGGATACGCCCGCTTGCCTTCGAGCGACTCGATGAGTCCTGTTTCCTCGCCGCAAATATAGGCGCCAGCGCCGCGATGCACCAGGACGTCCAAATCCATCCCAGTGCCCAGAATATCTTTGCCGAGATACCCCGCTTCATAGGCTTCATCAATGGCGGCTTGCATACGCTTGGCGCCGAGGAAAAACTCGCCCCGCATATAGACAAAGGCGAGGTGGGCGCGCACGGCGTAACAACTAATGATGAGTCCTTCCAGAATGTGATGCGGATCCTGCTCCAAGAGCACCCGATCTTTAAATGTGCCCGGTTCCGACTCATCGGCATTGCAGATCAAGTACCGGGGGCGATCATCTTTGGGCAAAAATCCCCACTTCACACCGCTTGGAAAGCCCGCGCCACCGCGGCCGCGTAGGCCGGCGTCGCGCACCATCTGCACGATGTCATCGGGTTCGAGTTCCTTCAGCGCCTTTTCAAGAGCCTCGTAGCCCCCATGCTCGCGATAGGTCTGCAAGTTCCATAAGTCAGGCGTACCGTGGTGTGTCGTCAGGACTTTTTCCATGCCAATACCTCTAAGTTCCTGGACAAAATTAGCGACATCGTTTTTCCAGAGGAAAAATGTAAATTTAATTCTGTTCGGGCGCTTACTGCGGCAGCTCGTCCAAGAGCTGATCGAGCTTTTCCTCAGTCAGCTCACCGTGTAACTCTTCGTTGATGTACAACATCGGGGCGCGGTTGCACGCGGCGAGACATTCCATCCCTTGCAGTGTACAACGTCCATCCGGTGTCGTTTCACCAGCGGAAATGCCCAATTTGCCTTCCAAATACCGCAGGATGCGCCGGGCGCCGTTCAAAGAGCAAGGCAGATTGATACACACCTGCAGCATGTGTTTGCCACGTGGCTCGGTGGGAAACATGGTGTAGAACGTGGCCACGCCCTTGACATCGACCAACGGCAATTGCAACTCGTCGGCAACCGCCTGGCACACCTCGTCGTCGAGCAGTGGGAATTCTTGCGTCACGATATGCAAAGCCGGCAACATCACGGCACGACGTGTGGGATAGCGCTCGATCAGTTGCGCAATCTGCTCGCGGCTTTCCGGCGAGAGCTGGACGGCCATAACTTTTGGTATCCTTTTCCTACACCTCGTGCTTAGCGGTCATTTTCACCCGCGATCATATTGATCGTGCCAAAGGTGGCGACAATATCCGCCACCATGCCGCCGCGCAGCATCTTTTGCAGCCCCTGCATCAAGGCGAAACACGGAGGGCGCACGCGGCAGCGGTACGGTCGCCCAGTGCCATCGCTGACGAGGTAGAAGCCCAACTCACCATTGGCCCCCTCGACGGGAAAGTACGCTTCCCCAGGCGGCGGCTGCACGCCTTCGATGATAATTTTGAAATGATTCATCAAGCCCTCAATGGTGCCGTACACATTCGCCTGCGGCGGCATCGTCATGCGGGCATCATCGAGCTGCACCGGTCCCTCCGGGATCTGCGCCATACACTGTTCGACCATCCGGATGCTCTGCCGCATCTCTTCCATGCGGACGAGGTAGCGATCGTAGTTGTCACCCTGTTCACCCAAGGGCACCTCGAAGTCGAGACGATCGTAGACGAGATAGGGATTCGCCTTCCGCACGTCGTAGTTCACCCCGGTGGAGCGCAGCACCGGTCCTGTAAAACTCAGGGCGATGGCGTCCTCCGGTCCGATAATCCCCGTGCCACGCATGCGGTCGTAAAAAATCCGATTCTTTTCTAACAGGCTGGCGCCGTCACGCAACGATTCCCGCAACGTGTCTAACACACGCTGCAACTGTGGTCCGAAGGTGTCGGGCAGATCCGCCATGACGCCGCCCACGCGCGTGTAAGTTGTGGTCAGCCGGGCGCCGCAGACGGTTTCGATCAACTTCCAGATCTCCTCGCGTGCCTTAATGAAGTAGAAAAACACGGTAAATGCGCCCAATTCCATGGCATTCGCAGCAACGCAGGTCAGGTGATCCGTAATGCGTGAGAGTTCACTCACAATCACTCGGATGTATTGACACCGCTCCGGCGCCTCGGCATCAAAGAGTTTTTCCACGGCTAGAACATACCCCACGTTGTTGATCAACGGTGAGACATAATTCAGGCGGTCGGTGTACGGAATCACCTGCGTATAGGTATGACTCTCCGACTCCTTTTCAAACGCCCGGTGCAAGTAGCCGATTTCGGTGTCCCCATCGATGACGGTCTCACCCTCGAGCTCCAGCGTCATGTGAATAACACCATGCATGGCGGGATGCGACGGCCCCATATGCATGAACATATGGCGGGTTTCCGTCCCCTGGTCAGTGTGTTTGTTCTGATAAAACGACGGATCGAGCGCATGCTGGTTGAGTGGCTGTTCCTTGTCCTGCGGATAATCTTTCCGCAGCGGATGACCCTCGAAACCCTCGTACATCAAAATGCGGCGCAAATCCGGATGATCGGTAAAGGTGAGACCAAACATATCGTAGGCTTCACGCTCAAACCAATTCGCCCCTTCCCACACCGGCATGAGGGAATCGATGCGCGGGTCGTCATCCGGCACCGGCGCTTTCAATCGCACCCGCTGATTGTGGGACAACGAGTACAGGTGCGCCACCACCTCATAACGTCCTGCACCCCCACGCGTCATATGATCCACCGCCGTCACATCCATCAAGAACCCATACCGCAACTCCGCATCGTCCCGTAAAAACCGCGCCACCTCACGCCAAGCGTCCCGTTCGATCGTCACCGTCTCATCCCCATGCTCCGCATGGTGCGCCACAATAGCCGAAGCAAAACGCGCCTGCAACTTCGTCAGCGTGACCGATCCTTCATCACTCATACCCATCTCCGCTCTCAGCCTTTAATTCTTTCATTCCGCATTCCGCATTCCGCATTCCGCATTCCCCTCAGTCCCACTCCAACGCCCCGCGTTTCCAGGCGTAGACGAGGCCGATAGTCAGCACGGCGAGGAAAAAGAGCATGGCGACCAGCCCGGGAAATCCCAGCGTGCGAAACAAGACCGCCCAGGGAAACATAAAGGCCACCTCAATATCAAAAATGATAAAGAGTATGGCGATGACCGAGAAGCTGATGGGAATTCGTCCCTGCGGTGCGGTAAGTTGATCCATACCGCATTCGAATGGCGCCGACTTGACCGGGTTCGGTTGCCGCGGACCGACAAAGCGCGATAGGCTCAAGAGCAGGCCGCAGACCAGGGCGCCCAGGATAAACGTAATGACCAAAGCAAGCGTATTCATGGCCTCACACCTTTCGAATGCGGAATGCGGAATGCGGAATGCGGAATGGAAGAATCAGGATGATGTGCGAGGACGCGTTCGGTGCGAACGTGTTCGAGTAAATGAGCTGATGAGGCGTCCATCTTGCGTAAAAAGGTTTGGGGGTAGATACCGATCCAGAACATCAAGATGATGATGGGGATCATGATGGCGACTTCGCGGCCCGACATGTCGGTGAGGCGGCGATTGGCGTCGTGGGTGATCTCGCCATACATCACCCGCTGATACATCCACAACATATACACCGCGCCCAGAATGATGCCGAGCGCTGCCAGTACGGCATAGACCCGCTGGGTTTCGAAGGCGCCCAGCAGAATTAAAAATTCGCCGACAAAGCCGTTCAATCCCGGTAGCCCGATGGACGAGAACATGACGACGAGAAAAAAGACGGCATAGACGGGCATGGACTGCCAGAGGCCGCCAAAGTCCGCAATCAGGCGCGTGTGCCGGCGGTCATAAATCATGCCGACGAGTAAGAAGAGCGCGCCGGTGCTGAGCCCATGATTCACCATCTGTATGATGCTGCCTTGTAAGCCGGCCATGGTTCCCGAGAAGATCCCCAGCATGACGAAGCCCATGTGACTGACGCTGGAATAGGCCACCAATTTTTTCACGTCCGGCTGCACCATCGCCACCAAGGCGCCGTAGAGGATGGCAATCACGGACAAGATCAAGAGCAAGGGCGTGAAGGCAATAACGGCTTGAGGAAAGATCGGCAAGCAAAAGCGAATAAACCCATAGGTGCCCATCTTGAGGAGGACCCCGGCCAAGATGACGCTGCCGGCAGTCGGCGCTTCCACATGTGCATCCGGCAGCCAGGTATGGAAAGGAAAGAGCGGCACCTTGATGGCAAAGGCCAGGGCAAAGGCGGTAAACAAGATTTTTTGCCACCCAACGGGCAACGCGAGACGATAAAAATCGAACAGATAAAATGACGCCTGCCCCGTCCCCCCGTAATCCGGATGATGGTTGAGGAAATAAAGCGCAAAAATGGCCACCAGCATGAGGGCGCTGCCCGCCATGGTGTAGAGTAGGAATTTGATCATGGCGTATTGACGATTTTCGCCGCCCCAGATCCCGATGAGGAAATACATGGGTACTAAGATGACTTCCCAGAAGATGAAGAATAAAAACATATCCAGGGCCAAAAACACGCCGATCATGCCCGTTTCCAGCATCAGCATGAACATGGCGAATTCCTTTACCTTCATCCCGATGCTGTTCCAGGCTTGCAGGAAGGCGATCGGAGAGAGAAGCGTCGTCAGCAACACGAGGGGCAAGCTGATGCCGTCCACCCCAACGTGATAATAGATGCCCAAAGACGCAATCCAGGGAGCGCGTTCGACCCACTGCATCTGCGGCAAGGTGTTGTCAAAGACCACAAACAGCAGCACCGAGACGGCGAATGTCAGGAGCATCACGACCGTCGTACAAACGCGGATTGCCGCCAGGCGCTGTTGGGGAAAACCAAGCAAGAACAAGGCGCCGGCCAAGGGCAAAAACAGGATCGCCGTAAGCAAGGGAAAAGTCATGAATCCTACCTAAGCATGCGCCACAAGACGTACAGCGCGCCCATGACGACCCAGAGGGCATAGGTGCGCACGTAGCCGGTTTGTAGGCGTTTCACCAATTCGCTGTCGATCTCGACGAAACGAGCGACTCCATTGACGATACGGTCGATCACCTGGTCATCGAAAATCTGCCAGAGCCCAACCGCCAGACGATAAATCGGCTGCACGACCGCGACCGCATAGCCCTCGTCCACATAATATTTGTTGACTAGCAGCGTGTAGTACGTCTGCCACCGCTGCGCCCACTGTGCCGGCGCCTGCGGTTCCTGTACATAAAAGCAATAGGCCAGTCGCCAGCCGCCAACGGCCAGGGCTAGCGAAATGATCATCAAGACGATGTCCCAAAACGAGAAGACGTGGTGCAGCCCGGACAATTCAGCGGCATGATGAAACACCGGCTGCAGGAAGCCATGCAAGAGCCCATGTTCCGGCGGCACCCCGAGCAAACCGCCCAGAATCGACAGCACGGCAAGCACCATGAGCGGTGTCCGCATCGCCGGAGGCGATTCATGCACATGCGGCGCCACCTCTGGTGCGACTCGCGATGGGCCATGGAACGTCATGTAATAGAGACGAAACATGTAAAAGGCCGTCATAAACGCGGTCACGGCGCCGACGATCCACCAGAGAATGTGGAGACCGCCGTTTTTCATGGCAAACGCCAGAATCTCATCCTTGCTCCAAAATCCCGCGAGCGGGAAGATGCCGGCAATGGCCAGCGTGGCGACGAGCATCGTCCAGTGGGTCGTGGGCAACGCCGTACGCAGGCCCCCCATGCGCCGCATATCCTGTTCTTCATGCAGCGCATGGATGACTGATCCCGCACCTAAAAACAGCAGGGCTTTGAAAAATGCGTGCGTCACCAAATGAAAAATGCCGGCCGCAAACGCGCCGATGCCCACGGCAAAGACCATGTAACCGAGCTGACTCACGGTCGAGTACGCCAGCACCCGCTTGATATCGGTCGCCGTCAACGCCATCGAGGCCGCGAACAGAGCCGTGAGAATGCCCACAAACGCCACGATGTCCGCGGCCACCGGCGCCAGGGTGAACAGCACCGCTGAGCGCGCAATCATATAGACGCCGGCCGTGACCATGGTGGCGGCATGAATCAAGGCACTGACCGGCGTGGGACCTTCCATCGCGTCCGGCAGCCACACATAGAGCGGCACCTGGGCCGATTTGCCGATGGCGCCGACAAAGAGGAGCAGGGCGATGGCTGTCACGAGACCGGTACTCACCGTGCCCGGCCGTAGCGCTGCTTCGACGTGGAGCATGTCGGTGGTCTGAAACGTCACGAAGAGCAACAAGACGGCGAGCATAAAGCCAAAGTCACCGATGCGATTGACGATGAACGCCTTTTTCCCGGCATCGGCCGCACTTTGCCGTGTATACCAAAAACCGATGAGCAGATACGAACAAAGCCCCACACCCTCCCAGCCGACGAACATCAACAGATAGTTGTCCGCCAACACCAGAATGAGCATGGCTCCGACAAAGAGATTGAGATAGGTAAAATAGCGCGCGTAGTCGGTCTCGTCATGCATATAGCCGATGGAATAAATATGGATGAGCAAGCTCACCCCCGTGACGACCAACATCATCGTGCACGACAAGCCATCGATGAGAAAACTGATATGAGCACTGTAATCGCCCGAAACGATCCATGGGAGCAGCGTCACCTGCACCGGCCCGGCCGCGCCACCGAGAAACGCCGCGGTCATGGCGACGGCCGCAAGAAACGAAACCAGCATGGCGCCAACGGCAATTTGGCCAACCGTAGGGTGATGATAGCGCCGGCCAAAAAGGCAGTTGAGCAAGGCGCCGAGTAACGGGCAAAGGGGTACAATCCAAATGCTCTGCAGCATAGCTCATTCCTACCTACGCCTGCAGCCGCAGGCGCACACGTATACACGTATGTACGATCACGCAGCTACAACATGAAATCCCTGAAGACATCGGGGGAGAAGGGTATTGTGGGATACCCACCTCACAGGGGTAGTATATTTGGCAAGCGATCTTAGCAGAGGCGTTTTGACGGTGTCAAGTGATTCGTTATCCGTCGCGCGTTTACTACCGTGTTCGCCCGTGCGCTACGACTTGTTGAGCCCCCCTTTTTATTGCTATTGATCTCGTCCGGGCATCGTTTTATGATTCCTGTATGCGTGTGATATCTAAACGTACGCTCCGGGAATTTTGGGAACAGCCGCAGTACGCGGATGCACAATCTTCCTTGCAAGCTTGGTATCGAGAGGCCATCAAGGCATCCTGGCATACGCCCCAAGACATAAAGTCCCAGTTTCGTCATGCCAGTATTCTCAAAGGCAGCCGTGTCGTGTTCAATATTGCTGGCAATAAATATCGCCTGGTGGTCGCGGTGGATTATGGTCGGCAGGCCATGTTTGTCAGGTTTATCGGTACGTATCAGCAATATGATACGATTGATGCAGAGGTGGTATAATGGAAGTTCATCCTCTCAAGACGTTATCTGACTATGAGCAAGCGTTAACCGAAATTGAGCGTTTGTGGGGCGCCGAGCCCAATACGCCGGAGGGTGACAAGCTCGATGTGCTGCTAACGTTGGTAGAATCCTATGAAGAAAAACATTATCCGATAGCGCCATCTGATCCGATTGAAGCCATTAAGTTTCGTATGGAACAAATGGGATTAACCCCGAAGGATTTAGAGCCGTACATTGGCTCATGCGGGCGGGTCTCAGAGGTACTGAACAGACGATGTGAGTTGTCCCTACCGATGATTCGCCGTCTCTATGAGCACTTGCACATTCCGCTCGAGAGTCTCATCGGCGTCTCACCAACCAACGCCTAACGCACACGTAGATTCGCACCTCGTTTACTACCGGGTTCCCCCAAGCTCTACCACTCGCCATAGGGCCCCGAGGGAATAGTGCTTGCGCCACGTAGCGAGGCGCTCCTGCGGATGCCTATCCAGCGCATGCTTCTGTACCATATCAGAGACCTCAGGGAACCTACACCATGTGGCCGCTTCGCGTTACCCGCATCGTGCTTGGGCATCGGCGAGGGCGCTCAGCACCGTGGCAGGCACAGGGGTATCCGGGGCCGTGAAGCCCAGCGTCGCGCCTTGTGGACGTCCATGGTAATCCGACCCGCCGGTCACGATCAGACCATGGCGGTGGGCGCAGGCACACAGAAAGCTGATAAAGTCCCGGTGATGACAGTGATGATAAGCCTCCACCCCCACCAGCCCCATGGCTGTGAAGGTGCTCAACAAGCGCTCGATCTCGTTCGGATGGGTGCTCAACGTGCCTGGATGGGCTAAGGAACAGACACCGCCAGCTTGCCGCACTAGGCTGAATGCCTCGTCGGGGCCCAATGCGGCTTTGGGCACATTACAAGGAATTAGAAATTCCCGAAACGCGTCTTGGAACGTCTCGACGTGCCCTTGATCCAAGAGGGCCTGGGCCAGATGCGGGCGCGCCACCGCACCTTGCGCACGGGCCAGAACCTGTGTCTGATCGAGGGGGGCCTTTCCTAAGGCGCTGAGACGGAGATTGATCCGCCGTAATATCTCGATCCCGCGCTGCACGCGATGCTCTTGCACCTGGCGCAGACGATCACCGAGTGCCTCGTGAGCCGGATCGAAGCCGTAACCCAGGATATGAATATCGTCATAGTCCTCGAACTGCACGGTGAGTTCGATACCGCTTAACACGTCGACACCGTAAGCTTGCCCGGCCTGGATGGCTTCTGGCATGGCCTCGACGCTATCATGATCCGTAATGGCAAGGCTCCACACGCCGAGGTCACCGGCTTTGGCCACGAGTTGTTGCGGGGTATCGGCGCCGTCGGAATACGTGGTATGCGTATGCAGATCGACGCTGGGATAGAGTAACATCGGATATGATCTTTCTCACTAGGGGCGCGCAAGCGCCATGTATAAACAAAAGGGAAGAAAAATGCTTGGAACGATCTCTACAGAGAACGTACTGTATTAACACGACGAATACAAGGTATGACCCGGATTCATCGAGACGTGCCGCCGCCATGAGACGGCGTGTGTCTCGGTGCATTTTCCGCTGTACACGCGATATAATAGCGCAGAGAAGGATTGTATCTCCAGAGCCGGGAGAGCTACACTTAGCATACACGGGTTGGCGTCAGACGTGTGGTGCAACCTGCTTGACATTTCCGCGGGCAACGACGATGGCGGACAGATCGGGACGGAGTGAAAGGATGAAGGCATAACTTATGTTGCAACAGGCACGCAACATTCGTCTGTTGGCCATGGATGTCGATGGGGTTCTCACCGATGGGCGGGTGTGGCTGGATCTGCATGGGAATGAACTGAAAACCTTCCATGTTCATGATGGACAGGGGATCACCTTGGCGCATCGTGCCGGCATCCGGACGGCCTGGATCAGTGGACGCGCCTCAGCCGCGGTGCGGCAGCGCGCCGCCGAGTTGGGCGTGAGCTGGGTGCACGAACAGGTGAGAGCCAAAGCGCCGGTGATCCGCGACCTGATGCGGCAGACGCAGATTCCTGCCGATGCGGTCGCCTATATTGGAGATGATCTCATCGACATCCCGGTGTTCCGCTGTGTTGGGCTGCCAATTGCAGTCGCCAGTGCGCCGCCGGATGTCCGGGCTTGTGCCGCCTGGGTCACCCGCTGTGCCGGGGGGGCCGGGGCCGTACGGGAGGTGGTCGATCTGATTTTGCGGGCGCAAGGGCGTTGGGAGGACGTCGTCTACGACATGTTTGAGAGCGAAGGAAAGGAGTTATGACACGGCTGATACGCAACACTGCAGGATTTACCCTGATCGAGATCATGGTGGTGATTATTATCCTGGGCTTGCTAGCGGCCATTGTCATGCCACGCATTGTGGGGGAAACCGACCGGGCGCGGTATGAGCAAGCCAGGGTACAGATGCGCATCCTCGAGGATGCCTTGAAGCGCTATAAGCTCGATAGTGGACGCTTTCCCACGACCGAGCAGGGACTCGAAGCCTTGGTGCAGAAGCCGACGACGGGCTCGACCCCCCGAAGTTACCCCGATGGGGGCTATCTCGACAAACCGGACATTCCCACGGATCCATGGGGCAATGCCTATGTCTACATCTCGCCTGGGCAAAACGGCCCGGATTACGATCTGAAATCGTTCGGGGCCGACGGCCTCGAAGGCGGCGAGGACTATGATGCAGATTTGGAGAGCTGGCGTTTGCAATAACCGCGGCTTCACCCTCGTGGAACTCGCTATGGTGATGCTCGTCATCGGCATCGTGGCCGCCGTTGCCATGCCGCGGGTTGGCGGTATGCTGGACCGCCAACAGATGCGCCGCACGATCAACGCCATGCGCGGCACGGTGCGCTATGTGCAAGCGCGGGCGGCGCTGACCAAACGTGTCTATCGGCTCACGTTCAATCTCGATAAGCAGACCATGTCCGCGTGTTATCTCACCGGCACCGACGGCGAATGCAAGGAAGAACCGACCCGTGAACTGCGCCAATATACCTTTCCTGATGCCGCGCGTTTGCTCGATGTGGTCGATCCCACGGGAGAAAAGACCCGCGAGGGTGAGGCGGTCACCCACTTTCATCCCACGGGTTTGGCGGAGCCTAGTTTGATCCATCTGCGGGGCCTTGCCCAAGAGCGCATGACGATCAGGATCGAACCGATTGGCGGTCGCGTGAAGGTCTTAGATGGCTATGTGGATCCGGAAACCGGCTAAACACGTGCTCGGACTCGTATGCCGTACGGCGAATTGTGCATCGGTTGATCGCTCTGATAGGGCTTGGCTTACAGCGTTCAAAGCGGTGGCGGACGGCGGACGGCGTGTACGACAATCCGCGGGGTTCACGCTGCTGGAAGTGCTCGTCGCCCTGGCGGTGGTAGCGCTGACCCTGGTGCCGCTCTTGCGGCTGCATCTGCTCTCTTTGGATGCGACCTTGCGGGCGCAGGATTTGACGACAGCGGTCCTCTTGGCGCAGGGACAACTGGCCGCCATGGGCGTGTTTCCGGAGACGGGTGAAAACGCCGGCAAGTACGATCATCCCGATCTCAACCGCTTCCGATGGGAAACGATCGTGACCGAGCAGGCTTTCGATCCGAGTAACAATACCAGTGAGATCAAGGTCCGGCAGATTGCCGTCAGGGTGCTGTGGGCCGATGGCCAACGGGAGCAGCAGTATTTCCTGGAGGCGTATGCCACGCAGAATGCCACGCCTTAAGTACTGCTTCACGTCACGAGGGGCGCCATTTGCCGAACCTTTTAGATACGATTTGCCATCTCGTTTCCGGCATTGCGGTGCGCAGCTCTAAGGCTGAGCAGGCGGGGTTTACCCTGGTGGAAATCCTGCTTGCCTTGCTGATGTTCGGCATTATTTCCGGAGTCATTTTTGCCTCCTTTTCGGCCGTCGTGGATGGCGTCGAACAAAGCCAGGAGAGTAGCGAGTTCTACCGTGTCGGCCGCGCCGTGTTGCAGCTCATGTCGCAAGAGGTCGCCGCTGCCATGCAAGTCGAGGGCGATGACCGCACCACCATGCAGGGCGAAGATTCCGAACGCAACGGCCAGCCGCGAGATCGCCTCGATTTTGTGTTGATTCCGTATCGGCGCTTTGCCCAGGATGTCCCTAGCGGCGACCTCTGCGATGTGTCCTATTATATCGATGACAATGATGAGGGAAACGCCACGCTGTTTCGGGAGGAAGATTGTACCTTGGACAGCGAGCGGCAGGAGGGCGGTACCAAGCTGGAGTTGACGGACGCGGCCGTGGGGCTAAACGTGACGTTTTTTGACGCGACGGACTCGTACGACGAATGGAATGCCGCAGATCGGAACAACCAACTACCTTGCCGCGTGCAGCTGGCGCTGACGTTGCAGCAGCCATCTAAGGACGCCAAGGACGCCAAGTCTTTCATCACAACTGTGGCACTCCCGATGCGGGGGACGTGTGAGCCCTAAGACCAGTGAGGTCGTGATGGCAGGTTTCCTGTGGCGCTACAGCCGGCGTTATCTCGCGAATGACCGTGGCGTGGCGCTGATCGTCGTGCTCTTTGTCGTGGCGCTGGTTACCGTACTGGTGCTGGAATACCATTATGATGCCGCCGTGGAACTGGAATTGGCCGCCAATTATGGTGAGGATGTGCAAGCTTATCATTTGGCCATGTCAGGCCTTAGCTTTGCGCGGGCGATTTTGTTGCTCGATGACGATGCTCAGGTCGATGGCGCGCAAGATACCTGGCATCAGCTCTCCTCCCTGCCAACGTGTTTTTCTCCGCAGCAACTTTTGGCGCTGGCTGGAGCCGAAGAAGGGGGCTTATTGGGGGTTGGTGACAATCAGGCAGAATTGGCGGCCACATCCGAGCCGGCAAAGGACGATCAAGCTTGTGTCAGTTTGCGCATTATCGATGAGTCGGGCAAACTGCCCCTGAACGCGCTCGTCTCGGAAGATGACGATTTGAGTGTCTCATGGGTTGCCATTTTCGACAAGTTTTTCGAACTATTCGAAATTGAGGCTGACCTGCGTCTTGCCGTGGTCGATTGGCTCGATGACGACGATAACCCGCAGCCGATATTTGGGGCGGAAAAAAATTACTATGAAGGCCTGGAAACACCCTACGAACCACGTAATGGTCCAATACTCACCCCTGGAGAATTACGGCTGATTCGCGGTTTTGATGCCGATACCCTCGTCAAGCTGTTCCCGGGCTTGGAGCCTAAAGCGGTAGCCGATGTCGATCTCGGTACGAATATCTATCTCACGCTGTTTGGTGACAGTCAGGCAAGTCCACTCAAAGTCAATCTGAACACGGCCGACGAATTGGTCTTACAAGCCCTGCTCGCTGGGCTGCAGGTGAATAGCCCAGAAGACGTGGCGAGAGATATTGTACGAGAACGGACCGAGCGTGAAGACGGGCAATTCAATACGATCGACGAAGTCGAAAGTCTCACGAATATCGGCCTCCGCTCGAACGTGTTAGAACAGGTTGCCGGTGTTGCCAGCACGCATTTCCGTGTGGAATCCATCGGCGTGATCGGGCCGATCCAAAAGCGCGTCATCGCAGTGTTACACAGAGCGAATACGCTCGAAATGACGTACTTCAAGGTGGAATAAGAGGTCAAGGTGGAATAAGAGGCGGACTAGGTGAGCACACGGCACATGATCGTCCGGGTTCTGGGATACATTCTGTACGGGTTGTTGGCCTTTGCCGTCTTCCTGTACCTGATGTTTCCCTATGATTTGCTGCGTCAACGACTGGTCGATCAGGTCTCGCAAGGCGCCATGCAACTGGATATCGCCCGCATGCGTCCCACATTTCCACCTGGTGTGTCGTTGCGCCACGTGCGGTTGGTGGCCAAGCGCTCCACCCTGGCCAATGAAGTCATACAGCTGCAGACATTGCGCGCTTGGCCGCGCTGGTCATCCCTCTTGTCGCAGACCAAGCAGGTGCGCTTTACCGGCGTTTTGTACAATGGACGGGTCTCGGGTGATGTGCATTATGACAAAACGAACGGGACGGCCATGTGGCAGAGTCAGGCCCAATTTGCCGCGCTTGATGTGGCGCGCTACCCATTGTTGCAGGCCCTACAAGAAAACGGCAAACTGGCCGTGCAGGGCCGGCTCCATGCAGACGTCACAGCAAAAGTCAGCGCACGGGGGCAGTTGGAGCAGGGCGAACTCTCGTTCCAGGTGACGCCCGCAATCTTTGCGCCTGGAGAATCGGCACAATTGCCCCTGCGGCGAGAAATTCCCTGTGACACGTTGAAAGGGGCGATGACGATGACAGCCCGGCAGTGGAAGATTGAGAATTTGACCTGTCAGGGAGATGATGTGTTCGTCGACGTCCGAGGTGATGTCCGGCCACGCCGTCCTCTACAAGAGAGCAAGCTCAATCTCCGCATGGAACTCCGCTCTGACGAGGCATTCCAGTCCGAACTTGCCCTGCTGCGCCCCCTTGTCGGACAGCGCCCCTCGCAGGAAAGTACCCTCAAATTCGGCCTGCGCGGCCTCCTGGGCCGGCCTTTGACGGTGAGGTTGAAATAGCTATCTGCTGTCAGCTGTCAGCTGTCAGCTCAAAAAAGTCTAACATCATAACGCTCCGGGCTGAGAGCTGATAGCTGATAGCTGACAGCTGAGAGCTTCTTGACTTGTACCGCCTTCGGTATCCGCTACAATATGCGGACAATCTCTGTTGCGACATCGCCCTACGGACGTTTGGACCGTTTTATGTTTAGGAGTTCGGGATGACTGGCAATGACATCCGAAGCGCATTTCTGCGCTATTTCGAACAGCATGGGCACCGCCTCGTGACGAGTTCGCCTTTGGTGCCCAAGGATGATCCGACGTTGCTTTTTACCAATGCTGGCATGGTGCAATTTAAGGATGTCCTCCTCGGCCGTGAACAGCGTGATTATGTGCGGGCCACGACGTCGCAAAAATGCATGCGGGCCGGGGGCAAACACAACGACCTGGAGAATGTGGGCCGCACGGCACGCCACCATACCTTTTTTGAAATGCTGGGTAATTTTTCCTTCGGCGACTATTTCAAAGAGGGCGCGATCGCCTTTGGCTGGGAGTTTCTCACACGGAATCTCGGCCTGCCGGCTGACAAGCTTTGGATTACGATCTTTCGCGACGATGATGAAGCGTTTGACATCTGGCACAAGCAGATCGGCGTGCCGACGGACCGGATTGTGCGCATGGGCGAAAAGGACAATTTCTGGTCTATGGGCGATACCGGCCCCTGCGGTCCCTGTTCCGAAATTCATATTGATCAAGGTCCCGCGCTGGGCACCGGGCCGGAGGACGTGCTCGGCGGCGAAGGCGATCGGTATCTCGAGCTGTGGAATCTCGTGTTCATGCAGTACAATCGCGATGCCGAAGGCAACCTGACGCCATTGCCGCAGCAAAATATCGATACGGGCATGGGATTGGAGCGGATCACCGGGATTCTGCAAGGGGTGCAGAGCACGTACGATACCGATCTGCTGCGCCCGATCATTACCGGCGTCGAGGAGTTGATCGAAAAACTATACGGCGGTCATGCCAAAGACGATGTCTCCATGCGCGTCATTGCGGATCACATCCGCGCCACCGTCTTTCTCTTGGCCGATGGGGTGTTGCCGGAAAATACGGGGCGCGGCTATGTGCTCCGGCGTATCATTCGGCGCGCGGCGCGGCACGGCAAGATGCTCGGCTTTACCGGGCCCTTTCTGTATCGTTTGGTCGACGCCTTCGTGCAGCTCATGGGTCCGGCCTATCCGGAACTGGAGACGCATCAGTCGTATGTGACCAAGCTCTTGTTAAGTGAAGAAGAACGATTTCTCAATACCCTGCATCAGGGCCTGCGAGAGCTGGATGGCCTCGTTGAAGCGCATCAGACCGATGGCACGCGTCTCATTACCGGACCGGAGGCATTCCGTCTCTACGATACGTTTGGTTTTCCCATCGATTTGGCGGAGGAAGTGGCCGAGGATGCCGGTATGCAGCTTGACCGGCTGGGTTTTGATACCGTGTTGGAAAAGACGCGGCAGCAGGCGCGCGAGACTTGGCGGGGATCCGGCGAGGTGCAGGTCGATCCGGTCTACCAGCAGGTGTTGCAGCGCACCGGAGCCACACGCTTCCTGGGCTATGACCGGGTCGAGGCTAGCGACAACGTGGCGGCGCTCATTGTTGAGGGGCACGAGGTGGACGAGGCTGGTGCCGGGCAGGCGGTGGAGATGGTGTTTGCGCAGACGCCGTTCTATGGCGAAGCCGGCGGTCAGATTGGCGATACGGGATGTATCGTTGCCACCGAGGCGGGGGTCGAAGTGGAGATCACCGATACGCAAAAACCGCTGGCGGATCTCGTGGTGCATCACGGTGTGGTGCGGCGGGGAACGGTGCAGCCGCACATGGCCATGCAATTGACGATCGATCACGAGCGGCGAGAGGCGATTCGCAAGAATCATACGGCCACTCATTTGCTGCATGCGGCGCTGCGCCAGATTCTTGGCGACCATGTGAAGCAAGCCGGGTCGTTGGTCGCACCGGATCGGCTACGCTTCGATTTTACGCATTTTGCGCGCCTCAATGAGCGGGAATTGGACCGGATCGAGCGCCTGGTGAATGAAAAACTTTGGGATAACACCTCCGTACAGGCCGACCTCACCAGCCTGGATCAGGCCATTGCCAGCGGTGCCCTGGCTCTGTTTGGCGAAAAGTATGGCGAGGAGGTCCGTACGATCGAAGTACCGGGCTTCAGCAAAGAACTGTGCGGCGGTACGCATGTGCGAGCCACGGGAGAAATCGGGTTCTTTACGATTACCGCCGAGGCCGGAATTGGCTCGGGTGTGCGCCGGATTGAGGCCATGACCGGTCCGGGAGCGTATGACTATGTGAAACGGGATGAACGGATCCTGCACGATATGCGCCATATGCTCAAGGCGCAGCCGGAAGAGGAAGTTGCGAAGCTGGAGCGCCTGACCGCGCAGCAGCGCGATCTCGAACGGCAGATTGCCGCCTTGCAGCAACGGCTGGCGACGGCGCAGACGCAGGATCATTTCAGCGAGATCCAAGAGGTCGGTGGCATTAAGGTGCTGGCCCTGCGCCTGGACCATTTCGACCGCAAGGGCCTACTGTCCTTTGTCGATACCGCCAAAGACCGTCTGGGATCGGGCATTGTGGTGGTGGGCACGGCGGAAGCGGACAAAGTGGCATTGGTTGCCGGGGTCACCAAAGATTTGACGGAACGGATCTCGGCTGGGGCGCTGATGGGCAAACTCGCCGCCCTCACCGGCGGTAAGGGCGGCGGGCGGCCCGATATGGCCCAGGGTGGTGGGACGGAAGTCGCCAAATTGCCCGATGCCATTGCCCGCGTGCCGGAATGCGTGGCGGAACTGCTCTAATCCCAATGTGCCATAGCACTGAACCCGTGAGTTGGCTCCGGTCTATCACTGGTTGCCTGAGGGGTTCGACACCGCAAACCAAGGATGCTAAAGCGTTGCTCGATGAACTCGGGGCATAGCAATGAAAACGTTGGAGACGCTTCGCCGGCAGCTCTCGCTGGGAGAGTTTGAATTCAGCCATCATGCCTTTAAACGGGTTGTGGAGCTTAACATTAGCGAAGTGGACATTAGACAGGCGGGAGCCCATGCGGAGATGATTGAAGACTATCCTGATGACAAGTATTCGCCAAGTTGTTTACTGTTGGGATTCACCCAGCAGGGGCACCCCTTGCACATCCAAGTGTCCTATGCGGATACCGATCTCGTGAAGGTCATCTCGTTGTATGAGGTATGAGCCGGATCAGAACGAATGGATAGATTTTTCACAACGGAGGTAGTACGGACATGTTTCGATGCCACGTTTGTGGTGCAACGGACGCAAATACAGGATTGATGAACGAGGTCTTCTTGATTGAGGGAAAAGGAGTCCTGGTCGAAGGTATTCCGGCTCAAGTCTGTGTCCGTTGCGGGGAAGCGACCTTCAGTCGGGAAACAACAGAACGCATTCGTCGGATGGTTCACGGCGAAGCGAAACCCGTTCGCGCCGAAGTCATGGAGGTCTTTGCATACGCGTAAGTTGTCTCCGATGAAGACCCCATAGCGCTGCGGTCGCGTGACGTCCCGCTGGCTCAGCTTGATACAGGACGATTCTTATATGCCGCAATTCGCATTCGATATGAGGAGGGGCTATGGCTGCGTGGACACATCTGGATGAGCAAGGCCGTGCGCGCATGGTGGATGTCGGAAACAAAGACACCACCGCACGTCAAGCCATTGCCCGTGGTTATGTATACATGCAAGAGAGCACCCTGCAGGCCATCGCCGAGCAGCAGGTCGCCAAGGGCGATGTGATTCAGGTGGCACGCATTGCCGGCATTATGGCCGCGAAGCAGACGTCATCCCTCATTCCGATGTGCCATCCCCTGGCCCTGACCAGCGTCAAAGTCGATCTCTGGCCGGAACGGGAGGGCTCTCGCGTGCGCATCGAGGCTGAGGTGCGCATTGTCGGGCGCACCGGCGTCGAAATGGAAGCCCTCACCGCAGTCAGCGTCGCGGGGCTAACGGTCTATGACATGTGCAAAAGCATGGACCGGGGCATGCGCCTGTCAGAAGTGGAACTCATCTACAAAAGCGGGGGCAAAAGCGGCGAGTATGTCAGGACTGAGGACTGAGAGCGGGCCTTTTTTAGACTCAGTCCTCAGTCCTATCCTAGTCTGGTTGCAGATCGGCGAAGTGCGGCATCACTTCTTCCACCAACAGACGCTGCGAGTTGGCCCAGCCTTCGTTATCATCGAGATGATCGAAAGTGAGCACGAGCAAACAGCCGAAGCCGCCCGAACCCTCATACATCTGTCCCAATTTCTCCGTGACCGTTTTTGGAGAACCGACCAGCCAGCCATGGTCGACCAGATAGTCCGGGGTGACGTCGGAGTCCGGAATAGCCGGGTCATGTTTGTAAAACGAGGTAAAATCAAACGACGCGAAAAGCGGCAACAGATATTCCCGGTAGGCGCGTCCGATCATCCCTTTGGCCGCCTTTTCCCGGGCTTCTTGATCGGTTTCGGCAATGTAAACTTCCCGCACTACGCGCCAGTCGCGGCGCTTCGCTTCGCGGCCCGCCTTTTGCGCCCCTTCCCGCACCGCATCCCAATGGGTCGCGAGATAGCCGGGGCTGATATTGAGACTCATCGGCATAAAGCCCAACTCCCCCGCGATTTTCAGCGTGTCCGAATTGGGGCTGGCCCCGGCTATCCCAATCGGCGGATACGGCTTCTGATACGGCTTGATATGAAACTTCAGAGTGTCTAGCATCGTATCAATGCGGTTGACCGACCAGAATTCGCCCTGATATTCGAACGGTTCCTCGCTCTGCCACAGCTTCAGCATGATGTCGAGGGATTCGCGCGTCATGCGCCGATGTTCGCCCGCAACCCCATCAATATTGAAAAGCTTCCAGTCGCTCGGCAGACCGCTCGACCCCACGCCAAGCATAAAACGGCCCTGGGCCATATGATCCAAAAACGCGACGCGGTGCGCTAACTCCACCGGATTGTGATAGGGCAGGAGATGGGCGCCCGGGGCGAGTTTGATCCGTTCCGTCTTGAGCAAAGCCTGGGCGATCAGCAAATCGGGCGCCGGATGTGGCTCCCAGGGGGCGGTAAAATGTTCACCGATCCAAGCTTCATCGAAGCCTAATTGATCGATGAGCTCTAAATGTTCCAAATCCCATTGGTGGCCGGTTAAAAAATCCCGCTCCGGCGGATGCGACGGCATCATGAACACGCCGAGTTTCATCGTGGAACTCCTTCCCAGAAGCAAGGTAGACGACGAGGCGCCAGGGGGGTTGTGACCGGCCCCAGGACGATGATATACGATTTGTCTTTCATCATACGAATCTTCCGGGAGTGGGACAAGGGCAGAATTGGCAGCCGTCGGTCTTGGGGTGCCTCCGGATTTCGATAGTGGAATGCGCCGGAGCCGCCCCCCATCCTGAGGATAGCGATTTGCCGGGCCATTCCTTGGTGTCGGTGGCCCATGGCGCGGAACCGGCGCGAACCGTGTTGAGCGAATATCACGCCGTGGGGTCACGTACCGCGAGCTTCATGATCCGCCAGGGCCCATACAAATATGTTCATTACGCCAGCTATCCCCCGCAATTGTTTGATCTCGCTGCGGATCCGCATGAGGCGTATGACCTAGCGGCCAGTGCCGCACATCAACAAGTACGCACAGACTGTGAAGCGGCCTTACGGGCCATCCTCGATCCGGAGGCGGTCGATGCGTTGGCCAAGCGCGATCAGGCACAGAAAATGGCGGCACATGGGGGGCAGGAGGCGGTCGCGTCACGTGGCAGTTTTGGCTACACCCCGGCGCCTGGAGAAACCGCGGTCTATGTCTGATGGGCGCTTTTCTTGAGGTTGTTGAGCTTCTATCATTTCGCTAGCGCTTTCCACAAGTCAAAAGGAGTTCGCCTCATGGCGCAAGTGTTAGTGAGAGACTTAGATGAGGTTGAATTGCTGGCGCCGGATCTCCTGTGGCCGGAATGCGGCAATATTTTGTGGAAGAAGGTACAGCGTGGCGAACTGACGGCTGACGAAGCACGCCTGATCCGTGAAGGGCTAGACAAGCAGCCGCTCACCATTTTTTCTTCTCGCCTGATGCTTGAACCGGCGTCGGAGATTGCCCTGGACACAGGCCGTACGGTCTATGGTAGTTGCTATGTGGCGCTGGCGATGCTGACAGACTGCTCTCTCGTCACAGCCGACCAACGTCTCTTCAACCCACGCCACGGAACCCGCTATGGGTCACATCTCTTATGGGTCGCCAATTTACTCTGAAGGACAGAAGAGTCCCGTCAAGGAGACAGCAGACCATGCGCAGTGGAAAACTGAATATCCCTGGGTTTAGTGGCCTAAGAGTTGCAAAATCCGCTCTTTGACTTCCACGCGGACCGCTTGCATCTGACTGCTATCGTTAACCGTTGTTTCGATATTCTCCACGCCGCCCATCTGGGCAACATTCCCCAGGAGCTTGCGGCAACGATCCGAGAGGGTGGCGAGATACGCGAGGTCGGCTTGCGACTGCCGCGTCATCGCATAATACCGCAGCGTTTCAAGATACTTGCGGTCGTTGATACCCTCTCGCATGGGAATGGCGCGTGCCGACGCGATATACAAGCCACGACTTCCCCGCTTCGCCGGGTTATCGGGCAACGCGTAATGCATCGTCCACCCATTCCCCATCAGATCGCCCTTCCAATTTGCCCACATCAAGGCCGCTTCCGCCTGCACGGCCCATGGCTGCAAGCCGTATACCAGACGGGCACGGGCATCGAGATGTTTCAATGTGAAGTAATGCCAATACTCTCCGCCAAAGGCATCCATGATCTTTCTCGAATTGGGATCTAGGATGTTGGCGCCGATCACATGGTAATTGAACATGGGCGGCTCGCCACGGTGCCGTAACGCGGCAATCTCCTTCCCGCGCGGACGGCCTTTGCCAGCTAAGGTGTTGCCGCTACGCTTCATCAAAGGGATTGATGACCAATTCGGGCCAGCCATGCTTTTTCTCCGCCATCTTGATGGCACGCAACATATCAGCAAACTCCTGCTTGCCCGCTGTCGTCCTGATGGACGGCACACCCGCAGCCTGCAACACCCGGTCAAATTGCTTCAGATTACCGCTCGCGCCCCAGTTCCAAAACGCCATCTGTCCCATGCCGTAGCGTGCCATCCGCCGCATCGTCCGATGGAACGTGGCAAATTTGGCATGGCGTTCATCCACCACGAGCATGCCATCCGCGTTGTGCCTGAAGGGAATTTCCCGGCCTTTGTTAAAGAAGCCGCCGCACATATTGAAACCGTAGCGGGAATCGAGTTCCATCATGCCTGCAGCATATGCGCTAAAGCCGCCGGCCCAGACGTCATACGTACAGCCAAAAGCCCCGGCATGATAGTTGTTCGTTTTGAGGCTGAAGGGCAGGACATCCAGGTACACGGCAAAAGCTTTGACCGGTACGCTGTCGGCGGTCACGGTCACGGTCCCCGTGTAGATGCCTGGCGCGGCATCGATCGGTACATGGAAATCGACGATGTATGCGAACGAATAGTGTTTTGGGAACGTCCAGCGGTTGCCGGGCGTCTTCAAAAGCACCATCTGCCGATAGGCCGTGGCGGTTGACTGCCGAGATAACCGTGCGTGATAACCCAGCATGAGCCGGTTGGTCATACGGCGTCGAGAGAGGATATGCGCCGCGCCATGTAGATCACTCACCTCGACGGTAATCGTTTTGGGCATACCCAATGTCCGCACGCCGACGCCAATCGGTTCGCTCTCCCCCCGTGCGGCGAAGAGCGATACCGAGCGGAAGGCGCGCTGTTCGGGTTGGGGCAGATCATTGAAGTGCAGCGCCTGAAAATAGGGCTGAATCCACACCACGGCGCCGGCCGATCGTTCCGCTGCGGTCACGCCTTGGGGCGTCCCTACGCCCCCTTGTTCATAGTCACCTTTGAGCGCCGGATAATGGCCGTTGCGGCCCAGAGAAAACGCTTGATGCCAGTACATTTTCACAAACCGCTGCGATGCTTTGGCGTCAATATCCTCGGCGCGATGCCAATCCGGGACAAATGCATCGGTACCAAAATAGCGCTCACTCGGGTTCCAGGACGCCTTGTCCTGCGCCGCGAGCACACCCCCCCATAAGGCCGCAAGCCACACCAGCAGGCTGAGATGTCTGCTCATGCTGCCCGCTCCTGTGGGACGCCGGGTTTCTCATCAACAATGAGCAAATTCCAGCCGTAGCGATCGCCGATGCGCTTGATCAGCCAAGCGGGCTAGAGCGCTTGCGCCACCTGAAACACCTTGTGCTGACGCGCCGGATACCCACCCACGTATCGTAGCACGTCAGCGTTGGCCGTATCCTTATGTTGGTAAAGGACGACAGTAAGGCCCGGGCTTCTCGAATGGTGTACGCCTTGGTGCCCGGGCTTTCCATGTACGCGGCCAAGAGCGTGTCGATGGGGGTAAAGGGGCGCCATGCGAGCAGCCCGTAGAACACATACACCTGCAAGCTCACCCATGACATTGTGTGATACAGCATAATGCGTATCTGGCCACCGGGCTTGAGGACCCGGAAGATTTCGCCGATGGCGCGGGCCGTATCCGGCGTATGGTGTAGGACGCCAAAGGAGTAACACAGATCAAAGGTATGATCGTCAAACGGCAAGTGTTCGCAATCGGCCAAGTACACATCTGCCGCCAGCTTCGATAGCTGCAGACGCCGTCGCGTAATCCGGACGCCTTGGGTGGTCAGATCAACCCCTACGGCCTTGGCTCCAGCCTCGGCCCAACGGCAAAAATCCGTACCCGCGCCGACGCCGATTTCGAGTACCCGTTTCCCTTGCCACCGCTCAAATTCCGCAAATTCAGGGATATAGGGATGCGTCGTATAACGCTGTTGCGTGATAGCGGTAAAATACGATTCGTCGAAGTCCGGATCCGTTTCTCGAATACCGCAGGGATTGGTTTCCCAATAGGTTTTTACTTGGGTTTTAAGTTCGTCGCTGGAGCTAACAACCATGCCATAATCCTTTTTAGATACAGATTGAATGAAATTTTCATAATACTAATATTAACAATAGCTAATTGCTTACATAAAAATCATATAATTTAATCATTAACATATGTAAAACAACAGATTTAAAGAAAAGTTTAAAATTGAAAAATATATGATATAAGCTTCGAAAAATCTTTTCATGGGCAACTATTCACTTGAAAAGATTTTTCGAAGCTTATATCATATATTTTTCAATTTTAAACTTTTCTTTAAATCTAGTGAATAGTTGCCCAATCTTCACGCGGCTTTTCCAATGCATCCGCAAAACGGTTACCTCCCCCTGCCCACCGAGCCAGAACTCGGCATTGTCCTCGATGAGCAGGCGGTGGCGTACGAGATTTCTTCTTCCAATGTTTTAGCTGATAGCTGATAGCTAAGAACTTTCCTAAGCCGTAGATGGCGCAACGACGTCGAGCACGATGTCATTCTGCACGACATCGACGACTGCCCGGCCGCCATCTTGCAGCTTGCCGAAGAGCAGCTCTTCGGAGAGCGGTTCCATCACTTTTTGCTGGATCAAGCAGGCCATTGGCCGGGCGCCGTACAGACGGTCAAAGCCTTCCTGCGCCAACCAACTCCTGGCGGCCTCCGTGAGTTCGAGTATCACCTGTTTGTCATCGAGTTGCGCCTTCAGTTCATCGATAAATTTATCCACCACTCGTTCCACATCCGCTAGGGTCAGTTGATTAAACTGAATCCACCCATCCAAGCGATTCCGGAACTCCGGGCTGAAGGTACGTTCAATCGCGCTCCTCGCTTTGCCGGCATTCGAGCTGGAACTGCTGTTGGCTTGCACCGGGGCAAAGCCGATCTCTTCATTCGTCATTTCACGCGCACCGGCATTGGTTGTCATAATAACGACGACATTGCGGAGATCTGCCTGCTTGCCATTATTGTCCGTCAGCGTGGCATGATCCATCACCTGCAGCAGAATGTTGAACACGTCGGGATGCGCCTTCTCGATCTCGTCCATCACCAAGACGGCATAAGGCGTCTTGGTAATCGCGTCGGTCAACAGCCCCCCCTGATCAAACCCTACATAGCCGGGCGGTGCCCCAATCAGGCGGGAAACCGTATGCTTTTCCATGTATTCGCTCATGTCAAAGCGCAGGAAATTCACCCCGAGCACCCGGGCCAGCTGCTTGGCGAGTTCGGTTTTGCCCACGCCCGTCGGCCCGGCGAACAGAAAGGATCCGATCGGCTTCGTGGGCGTCCCGAGCCCGGAGCGTGAGAGTTTGATGGCTCGAACCACCTGCTCGATGGCATGATCTTGCCCGTAAATCACCGCTTGCAGTTCCCGTTGCAGATTTTGCAGGCGTTCTTTGTCCGAGCCCGATACGGAGCGGGCCGGAATTTTGGCCATACTCGCCACCACCAGTTCGATGTCGTGCGCGGTAATTTCCCGTGACGGGCGCTCGTCCTCAGACAGCAATTTCACCGCGGCCCCGGCTTCGTCCATCACATCGATTGCCTTATCCGGCAAAAACCGATCCGTAATGTGTTTAGCGGACAGATCGGCCGCCGCGTCAACCGCCTCGTCGCTGTACGTGATGCCGTGATGCGCTTCGTAATAGCGTTTCAGGCCGTGCAGAATATCGCGGGTGTCCGCGACATTAGGCTCCGTAATATCAATCTTTTGAAAGCGCCGTCCCAGCGCCTTGTCGCGCTCGAAGGACGCTTTGTATTCGGGATACGTGGTCGAGCCAATGCAGCGGAGTTCGCCGCTGGCCAGAGCCGGCTTGAGAATATTCGAGGCATCCATAGCGCCGCCTTCGACTGCCCCGGCTCGGACAATCGTATGGATTTCATCAATAAAAAGAATCACCCCAGGCTTTTCTTGCAGCGCTTTGATCACCGCCTTAAGGCGCTGCTCGAACTGCCCGCGGTATTTGGTCCCGGCAATAAGCGACCCCATGTCCAAGGCATACACCTCGGTGTCCTGGAGCGCCTGCGGCACCTCACCGCATTGAATCTTCAACGCCAAACCTTCGGCAATGGCGGTCTTGCCCACGCCGGGCTCGCCGACGTAGACCGGGTTGTTCTTGCGCCGGCGGCACAACACTTGGATCGTCCGTTTGATCTCCGTATCGCGTCCGATGAGCGGATCAATTTTGTTGGCTGCGGCGCGTTCGATCAGGTTGACGGTAAATGCCGCCAGCGGATCACGTGCCGAGGGCGCTTCATCCTCCTCGTCGCCCGGGGCGACCGGCGCATCTCCTGCCTCCTCCGCGTCCGCGTCGAGTTTGGATATGCCATGTGCGATATAACTCAACACATCTAAGCGGCTAATTCCCTGCTTCTCAAGTAGATAGACCGCATGGGAATGGCGTTCCTGGAACATGGCCGCCAGCATGTTCCCCCCGTCGATCGTCGCTTGCCCCGACGCTTGCGCCTGCAGGGCGGCGCGCTCGACGACGCGCTCGAACACGCCCGTCGGGTCCGGCCGGTATTCGATCCCGGCCGGCAGCGCTTCGAGACTCTCGGCCATGAATTGCTTCAATTCACCCCTCAGCGCGGCGATATGACCGCCACAGTTGCGGACGACGGCGCTCCCGGTTTTTTCGTCCAAGAGGGCATACAACAAATGCTCCAACGTGACATACTCGTGACGCCGTTGCATCGCCTCGTTGATGGCTCTGTTGATCGTTTGTTGTAACTCACGCGTCAGCATCATTTGTTACCCATACGTCGCGCACAGCTACTCCTCTTCCAGCGTACACAGCAACGGAAAGTCGCGTGCTCTGGCCAGCTGCGCCACCTTGTTGACTTTCGCCTCGCCAATTTCATACGTGTAGACGCCGGCAACGCCGACCCCCTGCTGGTGCACGGCGAGCATGATCCTCACGGCATCTGCCTCTTGCTTGTGAAAGACCGACTGCAGAATGTCGACCACAAACTCCATCGTGGTGTAATCGTCATTGTGCAGCAGGGCCTTATATAGCGGTGGTTTCTTGACCTGCTTCTTGGTCTCGGTCACCACCCCACCGTCATGGTCGTGTGCGTTATCCTCGTCCCAGTCCGGCATCCTCACACCTCGTAAGCGATGATTTGATCGCCGATATGATGGCGCTGATTTCGGCTGCTGCCAAGTCTTCTGCGGCGGCTCTGCCCATCTCAACTATCGAAAGTGATACCATCGAGGATAGGAATTTCAAACGGACATTGCAAGCTGAGCCCAAGGCGTCGTCCTCAGGTGTCGCGTCCGACTGCAACAACGCCAACACAAAGCCGCGGCCGGAGGACAAAGCGGCTAGTACTGCGTCCTG
>CBCXVS010000011.1:0-4012 GCA_965178525.1 uncultured bacterium
TATGACCATAAGCCATGTCGTTTCAGGAGGTTGGATTGTTCCCATGTAAATGGACTTTTGAATTGGGCTAACCTGTTAATCTACTTAACCCTCCGCCTATTCTGCCAGGGGAACTTCGGACTAGAGAGCGTTTTGCGCGGCATCGAGACACGTGTGTAAACGGCGAGCCAGAAGATAGGCCTGCGGTCCGGTCATGATGGCGTTGACATAGCCCGGGATTTCATGCACCTCGACGCCTGCAGGGGTCAGCCGGTCCCAGCCCAGATACGGCGCATCATTGGCGCCTGCGGGCAGATGGCTCGCCCGAAAGAGGGTGATGTTGCCATCGTAAGGTTCGGGAGTGTACGTGACGAAAGCCTGATGATTGGCCGCTTGCACCCGGCGCAGCGTGCTGGGCGTGAGATCCTGCAGCCGTTCGTGCAGGGCGTCCAGGCCATGACGTATTCGCCGCCTATTCCGCCCGGCGAACCGCGTGGCTTTGTCCTGCACGTAGCGAAGCTTGTCTTGAAATGCCAGAAGCTGCAGATTTTTAAACTCTAGGTCTAGCCGTTGACCGGCTCGGCGCAGCAGATAACGGAGTGAAAAGGCATCGGGTGAGAATTCTTGGAAGCCCGGCGCTACCGTGTGGAAGATGGCGAGCAGGCCGACACGCTGGCCTTGCGCTCGCAGTTGCCGCGCCATTTCGAAAGCGGCAATGCCGCCGAAACAATACCCGCCGAGAAAATACGGACCTTGCGGCTGTATCATGCGGATGTCTTCGATATAGTGCGCGGCCATGTCTTCCATGCGGGTTTGCAGAATGGATTTGCCGTCCAAACCGCGGGCTTGCAGGCCATAGACGGGCTGATCGGCGCCTAAGTGGTGTGCTAAGTCGCGATAATAGAGGATATTATCGCCGCCCGGATGAATGCAAAAGAAAGGCGGCCGCGCCCCCTCGGCGCGCAGAGCCACCAGGGATGACCAGGGCGCCACGCCGTCTTCGCGGCGCAGCCGCGCCGCGAGTTGCGCAATGGTTGGGGCCTCGACGAGCGTGGCCAGCGGCGGATTTTTGCCGGTCACCTGCTTGATGTGGGCAAAGAGTTGCACGGCATTGAGGGAGTGTCCGCCCAGCTCAAAGAAATCGTCATGGATGCCAATGGGAGCGCATCCGAGGACGGACGTCCACATGTGGGTCAGTTGTTCCTCTAATGCGTCGCGCGCTGCTATGATGGGTCTCGGGGCCTGCATGCGCACCTGCTCTGGGTCGGGCAGCGACAAACGGTCAAGCTTACCATTGGGCGTGAGCGGCATGGCATCGAGACAGATGAACGCGGCGGGAAGCATATAATCGGGCAACTTCTCCCCGAGATAGTCCCGCAAGGCACCCGGTGTTGGGGACTGTCCTGGGGTGGGAACAACGTAGGCGAGCAGACGTTTTTCACCGGATGGGCTGTCTTTGGCGATCACGACACTCTCTCGCACCGCCGGATGCTGTCCGAGCACCACCCGGATTTCCTCCAACTCAATGCGAAAGCCGCGAATCTTGACTTGATGGTCCGAGCGTCCCATAAACTCGATCACGCCATCTGGCCGGTAACGCACCCGGTCCCCGGCTCTATACAGCACACCGTCTGCCCCGCCGTTGAAGGGATTTGGCAGAAACCGCTCGCGGGTGAGCTCGGGGCGGTTCAGGTACCCCCGCGCGACGCCTTTCCCGCCAATGTATAACTCCCCTGGAAAGCCGATGGGGACCGGGTGCAGATACGCATCCAGGACGTAGAGTTGCAGATTCGGAATAGGCCGGCCAATGGGGACGACGCGCCTGCCGCCGTGGTGAGCCGAGGCAATCGGATAAATCGAGACAATGCCGGTGGTCTCCGTTTGCCCGTACATATTGACCAGGGATGCCGCGTGATTGAAGTCCCGGCTCCAGGTGCGCGGCACGTCAGCCGTCAGTGCTTCGCTGGCGGAGAGGATCAGCCGCAGCTTGTTGTCCAACAGGACGGTTCTGGCCTGCGGGTCGAGACGGGCTAACGCCTCGGTACCGCTACGCCAATGCGAGGGCACCAAGTCAATCACCGTCACGCCGTGCTGTTTGATCACGTGCCAGAGTTCGAGAGGCTCCGCTCTCTGCTTGGGCGTGGCGAGCACAAGGGTCGCACCCTGGGAAAGCGGCGCCATAAATTGTCTGACCGAGGATGAAAATGCAATCGAGGCGGTATGCAGATACCGATCATCACCACCGATGCCGAGCGCCTCCGGCAGGGCCTGCACGTAATGGCGCAAATTCGCATGCGTGACCATGACCCCTTTTGGCTTTCCAGTCGATCCGGAGGTATAGATGACATAGGCGAGATGGGTGGGCGACACGCGATTGGGGCCATTTTTGTCGCTCTGTTGCGCGATGATCGGCCAATCGGTATCGACATAGATGACCTGGCCATGGTGCTCGGGCAGTTCTGCCGCAAATCGTTGCTGGGACAACAAAAGCGGGACCTCGGCGTCCTTGAGCATGAAGGCCAAGCGGTCCTTGGGGTAGGATGGGTCGAGTGGGACGTAAGCGCCGCCAGCTTTTAAGATGCCCAGGATCGCCACGACCACGTCGGGGACGCGGTCCATATAAATGCCGACGAGCGTGTCCGGCCCGACACCTCGCTTGTGAAGATGAGAGGCCAATTGATTGGCACGGGAATTGAGTTCGCCATAGGTTAACTGCTGCGTCTCACCTATAACGGCAATTTTGTTTGGCTGGTGTTGTCCGTGTTCTTCAATCAACGTATGAATATAAACGTCTTGACGGTAATCTGTTGTAGTATGATTGAAATCATACAAGAGTTGTTGACGTTCGGATTCACTGAGAATGTTTAGATGTTGAATAAAAGATTCGGGCGTATCGATCGCACTCGTTAGAATCGTCTGAAACTGCTGACCCAGGCGCCTAATGTCATCATCATGATACATATGTCCATCGTAATAGAGACCTATTTTCAGATCATGATTGCGACGTTCATATAAGAGTTTTAATTTAAATCGCTCCGTACAAATCAATAGTTCATCTATGGAGAATGTCATATCTGCGGCACAACGTACATCGCTTTGTTCGCTGAATTCGAAAGCAAAGGGAAAAAAACGACATCCTTTGTCCGTATCCATCTCTGTGTCAACCACGTCCTAACTGAAATAAGCCTGCCATGCTTGCACCTCTAGGATGGAAGCATGCACGCGTTGCAAAAGCTCGCTGAAGGGCAAACCCACTTGTAGGTGACTATGAACGGGCAAGCTTTTTCCAAATGGACCGAGGGCATCCTCTAAGCCCGCGGCGCTGCGGCCATCAAAGACCACACCCACGCCCGGATCGGACTGCTCCATGAGACGCCAAAGCAGCGTCTGCCAACAGGCCAGCAGGAATACTGCTAACGATGTCTGCTGCGTCAGAACCGCCGCTTTGAGTTTTGAGACCCAGTGGGGATCGATCGTCAGAGAAGCCGATTGGGGGCGGAAGGCCGTGTGGGCATCGGTTGGGCGTTCGATCGCTAGCTTTGCCGTGAGAAGCGCGGCCATATCTCGGTCGCGCCAATATTGTTTGACGATGTCGGTGTGTGCGTCCTCGATCAGCTCGTTTTGCCATTCGGAGACGTCTGCATATTGCACCGGAATAGGGGGGAATACTTCTTTTCGCAAGCTCGCTTCGTATAGCTGGCTAATCTCTCGCACGAGGTTGCCGATGGTGGTCCGATCGGCACACAGAGCGGATAAGCACATGAGCAAGACGTGCTGATCGAGCGCCAAGGTCACCAGAGACCCATAGAACAAAGGGCCTTTCTCAAAGTCGAAAGGCCATTCTTGTGCGGCTTGCATCAGCTGCTTCAGCTTGGCCTCTTGCCGGTGTGGCTCGACCCCGCTTAGATCGTGATAGGACGCCGGTGGCACACTGTCCTCTGAGATCACTTGCAATGGGATGGCCATGCCGGACAAGCAGCGGAATGTCGTGCGGAGAATTTCGTGGCGTTCGATCGTCTGTGTGATGGCGGCC
>CBCXVS010000011.1:4069-51927 GCA_965178525.1 uncultured bacterium
TAGGTTGAGATGTCCCGCCATCGAGACGGTACACAGTAGCCGGTAAGGTTGGCTCTGGTCCGCTTCCTGTAAGGACCACAGATATTTTTGCTGCGGCGAGAGCGGGAATCCCTCCAGGACTTCTTCTGCCACGTCTCGATTCCTTCCCTAATCGCGGTTGAGATCAGGCTTCATGGCAGTGAAAGGCTCTGTCATGCCGACGACAATGTTGCGTGGACCCGTGTATGGCATGCGTCCATGGGCGGTCAAGACATTATCTAGGAGTAAAATATCTCCTTGCTGCCAAGGAAAACGAACCATTTCTGCTGCATATGCCTCTCGAATGACATCTAAGGTTGCATCCTCGATCGGTGTCCCGTCCCCGTAGTAAGCGTTGCGAGGTAGATCGGCTTCACGAAATTCGGCTAACAAAGATGCACGCACCGTCGGCGTCAAACTCGATATGTGGAAAAGATGCGCCTGATTAAACCACACTCTGTCATGCGTCTGAGGATGCGTAACCATGGCTTGACAAACTTGGCGCGTTCGCAAATGGTTGCCGGCCTGCCAGGCATATTCAATGCCAGCACGGTGGCAAAAATCCTCGACCTCGGCTTTCTTGTCGGTCTGAAAGACCTCTTGCCAGGGCAGATCCAGGCCCGTGCCGTAATGGCGCACATACAGCACGTGGTATTGCCGAAAGCGTTCTTGAATGGTTGGGGGAATACGCTCGCAAACCTTTCGACTATCGGCAATGGGCGTTTCGCCCCCTGTACTCGGGGGCTGGACGCAGAAAAACCCGATTTTCATCGGCCAACTGGTGGAATACGACTCCTCATTGTGCAAGGGGATGGCTTGATCCGCCGGATAGTCGGTGGAGGTATAAATGTTGCCGCTCACGTGACGCCGTGGGGTTAAGCGGTATACGTAAGGCAACAGTTCATCGGAAATGGCGCTCATGAATCGCTCAAAGTCGGTTACCTCTGTGATCCGGAAATCGCGGAACAGGATGCCGCCATGCTCTAACATGTATCGCTCAATCAGCGCCTGATGACAGGTCGCCCAGGACAGCAGGTCGACGCCTGCAACCGCGGGTTGGATGACAAGAGGAAGCGTCCGCCCGGGGAAGAGGACGTCGGTCTTGATCAGGGTTTCTTGAGAAACGCGGACGGCTCGACGCCGAAAGCTTAGCCGCGTTTTGGCTTTGTCAGGTGTGTCTTCGGAGTGTGACATGAGAGCCTCCTCCCCAGTCTTAGGCATTGCGCATGCGCACGACCGCGTGCATGCTTACCTGGCCGTGGCCCGCTCATAGTAGAAGACCCGATGGTTTTGGGCCACCTCATGGAAACCGAACCGCCGAAGCATGGCGTCGATCACCCGCTTGTCTTGGGCAGACCTCTCGTGCATTTCGAGCACGATGCGTTCGGTCTTGGGCAGGATCGACGTCCCGCCGAACAAGACGGCCCGTTCATATCCTTCTGTGTCGATCTTCAGGATGTTGACCCGTTCGACGCCGAACGATTCCAGGACTGTGTCCAACCGACGACACGGCACGTCGATCGTCTGATCCGTTTTCCCCGTCTCGACCCGGCTATGGATCGACATCGGACTCTCGAACAGCGGCACCGTTCCCGAAGCGTCACCGATCGCGAGGTTGACCGCGGTCACGTTTGCCAGCTTTTGATGATGCGCCTCAATGTTGCGTTGGAGCCGGTGAAACACCGTCGGTGACGGCTCAAAGGTCAGCACCCGCCCCCGCTTCGCGCGTAATGCTTGACGGATCGCATAAAAACCGACGTTGCCCCCGACATCCACCACACACGCATCCTCGGTGGCCCGGAACTGTGGGAGTAGCTCGTAAACGTCTTCGTGCCACAGCTCCCAATAGGGGAAGATCTCATGCCGCGAGCTATCGACGATCACCCGCAGCTCACCTAATCGCAGTGTCACTTCCCGTGCCCGTCCCGTCAGGCCGAGCCGCAGCCTGAGCCAACCCACGATACAGCGGCACATGGCCCATTTGCCGTCCAGTCCTCGCGACGCGGCCAGGCTCTTGGCAAACAGCCGGATGAGCCGCCAGACCCGGCGGACCGCCCTGACTTGCCGAAGGCGTGTCGGTTTGAGTGCTCGCACGAATGGTTTGAAATGTTGCAATATGATCAGGGTGTGCTGTCGGCTGCATGCAACCCGAGAAAGCGTGGCGTCATGGTCGTTAGCGGCTGGTTAATTGTTGCGAACCAGCCACTGCCACAACGTCCCAATGTCTTGGACCGCCTTCGCGTTGTTCCGCACAGAGAGTGGCACCGGCGAGAGAGCCGTGAGCTGCCGCCAATCCGGCGCGGCTTCCCCCAAAGCCGCGGCCTGCATCAACAATGCCGTGGCATACGTCAGTGTATGCGGACTCGCCCGCAGGAGAAGGCGCGCCAGGCGCGGCCACGACAGCGCATCCGGAGGACGGAGCGGATGCAACAGGAATTTCGCCCAGCCTTTCAGCCGTCTTGCCAGCGGCTCATGTGCGATATACGCATGCAAGGCGTCTTCGAACCCGGTGACGGGTCGGCCGATTAAACGCTGCATTTCCCAAAGCCATAACTGGCATCCCCACGTGACCTGTTGCTGTTCCGCGGCCAGCCCGTGCGGCGATGACAGACGCGCCTCTGTCGGTTCGCTTTTACAGATCACGGCGTGATCAAGCGCGGTGCAAAATGGCTTCGTATCGAGAAGCGCTGCGGGTAAGGCGGGTTCGATCGCGAGGAGTTCGCGGAAACCCCGACCGCGCTCGCTGTAGCGCGGCACATGGCGGCCGGCAAAGGCCAGAGCAGACCCGGCCAGGTCGAGCATGACTTTTGTGTGGTGATAGAGCCGATCTTGTGTCGCATAGACCCCGGCTGCGCGTGCCGGGTTGGCGAGCATGCTGAGCTCGATCATCCGGTTCATCAGGAGGTTCAGCGCGTCTTCCGGGGCGATCGCCTCCACGCCGAATGGCCGAATCTCGCTCAGAATATCCTGCCGCCCCCACAGGACCTGGCCATGCGTGCGCAGGTCGTAGGCAAAAATACACGGGCGAATGTTGCGCTGCAGGTAAGCCAGTCCTGCCGGGCCATACTCAATCGAAGCCCAGCACCCGCCGTTTCCCACGTCATGAGTGGCTCGCCGACTCAATTCGAGCATCTCGCGCCGCACGGCGACCCAGTCCATCGGCGAGCGCAGAATGACGAGAAACTCAATATCTCCGAGCAGGCGAAAACCGGCAGCCGTAGGTAAAACGCTGGCCTCACAGCGGGCGGCGCTGCCGGTGAGAATCACCGCTTCGATAGCATGGCTGCCCACTTCATGCAAGAGAAACTGCACGCATTGCCGCACCAGGGGACGGAGCCAAGCATCACGCCGGACGTCCGCGCACAGCGGCAATGGTTCGAGCATCTGTCTCGCGGTGTCACGCGAGATCAGCGCCACGGTAAAATTCCTTCAGTTTGCCGCTCGCCGCCCAAGCTTGATAACGTTCATAGTCACTGGCGGTGTCGAATTCCAGCCAGTCCCCGTGGATCAAATGGGCGTAGACTGGTGTCCCCGTGTCGATCATTTCCTGCAACAAATCCGTCATATAGGCTTGTTCAAACGTCGGCGCTGAGTGCCAGGGCCGCTCCCGATGGGTCGCTTTGGCCTGATCATAAGCGGCGATCAAAGCCTGTATGCCCGTCGCCGAGAATTTTAATAGCCCCACATACCGGCCGTGGATACGATCGAGACCCGGCTCGGGTGCGCCAATCTCGACGATGCGCTTGCCATCCGATACGAGGCTTTCCGTATCCTCGGTCACCGAACCGTAGCGGGCTTCCCAATACCGTTGCCACGCCATGTCGACCGTGACGGCAATATCCGTCGCGCACGCGAGTAATCCGTGCAGCACGGCGGTGGTGAACAGGACGTCAGCATAGGACACGAGGAGATCGCCATGCAGCCACGGCCGCGCGGTCATCAGGGACTCAACCATGTTCGTGGTCGCAAAGTTCGCGTTATGACAGTAGCATACGCCCGCGAGGGTGAATTGCTCGGCGGCATAACCGGTGATCACAACCATATCGTCGATGCCACACTGCCGGTACACATCGAGCTGTTGCTGCAGCAGGGAGCGTCCGCAAAACGCCAACAAGCCTTTGGGCTTGTCGACTGAGTACGGGGCCAAGCGCGTTCCCCGGCCGGCGGCGAGAATGACGGCGCGCATGTCAACATGGCTCCCAAAAGGCGCGGCGATGCCTGAATGCGTCGAGAAGCAAGGCGCCAATGGCCGGTGTGGGTAGCGGCCGTTCGGGGTGAAACTACATGCCGGCGACCGGCAGGTCGGGGTGATAGAGCCCCTCCACAACCGGCACCTCCATCGCCATGACGAACGGCCGGAGCGGGGGAGCCAGCACATCCGGCGTGACATGCTGGGTATGGTAGGAATTCACTTGCCACGGCGATGCGCCCCACCATGTCCGCGCCGTCTCGTCGGTGAGCGTGATCGGATGCGGTTGCGCCACCTGATGCCGGAAGCACGCGACCGCGCCAGGCACCAGGCCGCCGCCGAAATACACATTCAGGAACTGCATGCCTCTGCAGATTCCCAAGACCGGGAGGCCACGAGCCAACGCCTGGCTGAGCAACTGCCACTCGGTGCGGTCGCGGAGCTCGGAGCAGTCGGGGGCCGCGGTATGGGCCGCATGGTAGGTGCGCGGATGAATATCGTTCCCGCCCGATAACACGAGCCCCGCCAGGCCGGGCAGCTGGAGATAGGCAGCGGCGTCCAGCCCTTCGGCATTCGGGACCGGAAGCACCGTAAAACCGTGTTGCCCGAGCAGATCGACATAGCCGTGTTCGAGTTGATCGCAGGGAATGCCATGCATGTCTCGTACACGTCGCTGTGAAATCAGCACCCAAGGCCGCTGTGGCATATCTGTCCCCTCAGGCCGTGGCAACGGCTGGCTCGCTGCGGCGTCCGAGGGCCATGACATGACCACTCTCGCAATCGAGCAGCACCTCAGCTGCTTCGTTCACCTGGCGGAACAGCGCCGGCCCACAGCCAATAGCGGCCGGAATCCCGAATTCCGCACATCGAATCGCCATATGAGATGCGGCGCCACCATAGCAAGTAATCAATCCGCGAATATCGGCGGAAAAAATCCAGTCGTAGCCGGGATCGGCGCTTTCAATCGCCACGATCTGCCCTTGCAACGATGCCGGATGCACCCGGGCGCCGGGGGCGAGCCGCACGACACGGCTGTGCACGGTCTTGCAGGTCACATAGTTGGGCTGCGCGGTATGGTGATGAATCACCGCAAAGTCTTGTTCCGAAGCGATCACCGAGGGTAGCGAGACCAAGCGCGCCGCTTCATGGCGGCGGCGATTGGCCTCAATGCAATCGCGCCAGAACGGCCTGAGTTCCGCGTCCCGCAAGGGCAGGGCGCGCCTGAGGTTGGCGACGGACAGAAAGGCCATCTGTTCGCGCGAAAATCCCAGCATATCTCCCGCCATGGCGATCTCTTCAAGCGCGTCGCTGACACACCGGGTGAACTCGAATTTCGCCTGCTCCCGGGCTTCGAGTGACCGTTTGACGAACGACAATAAGGACTCGGGGGGAAGGAACAGGCCAATCGTCTCCAACTCGCGAGCGATGCGGCGGCGTGTGGACGGCGCCAAAGACAGGGCTCCAGGACTGGTGGGCACGTGGTGGCAGACGTCCGCCGGCGATCAGTCGCTCAGGCTCTTGGTCGTAGCGGGGCGCCGTAATATCGTAAGTCCCAGGACGTAGATGGCCATACGCCTGCAAAAAGGCGGTGAGTGTGAGCTGTCCCTGCGCCAACTGCTGCGCATCCGTCCGAAAGGCCGAGGCCACGGTTTCGAGCGTGTGCAGAAAGCGCTCGGCCTCCTCCTGGATCAGGCCGCCGCATGTGACTAGGCTCTGCAGAAACGCCTTGCCAATAAAGGCCATCCGTGCCAGGCGCGAAAAGGGGATGGTGCCGAAACGGCGGGCCTGCTGCAGCCGGGCGCAGGCGGAGGCGAGCACGCTCTGCGCGTCGTGGGAGCGCGGTGGTTGTGTCGGAGATCGGGACGGCGTTGCCAACTGTCTGAGTTGCGCCAACAACTGGAAGTCCTGCGCCATGATGGTGGGCGCATTCGTGAGTATCCGCTGCGTTAAGGCGCGCAGCGCAGACGCGAACTGGGCGATGTCGGGTGCAGAGGGTCCCCACGCCTGCAAACGCCGCTGACGTTCGCGCCATCCACAGACCATACAGCTATCGATAATGGCGAACTCCACCTTGTCATGCAGTTCCGGACACTCTCGCAGAAGCGCCAAGTAATGGGTGAGCAAGGCGTGCCGTAGTGGACCCGTGACGGTTGCGGGAATGAGAGCCGCAAACGCTTTGGCGACGTCAATAAAGGGCTGCCCGGCGAGATCGATCATGAGCCGCGGGTGCGTCAGGCTGGTATAGCCGAGCGGCGCCAGGGCGCGATTCCAGGCGCTATCGGCAATTAAATAGGCGAAAAGCGAGCGTGCCAACGGCTTGGGGTGGACGCCGATTAACTCTGCCGGATTCCAGAAGGCCATGTTGCTCAGCACGATGTCCGGCTGGCCGGCCTTGGCCTGCTGTTGCACCCGTTGTCGGAACGTACGCCGTGCCTGTTGCATCATCCTGCAGAAGCCAGATGGGGTCTCGCATCCCCAGGGGCGCACCGCCGTCAGGGGACGCACCTGAAAGATCACCACGTCCTGCGGCGCCGTGATGGCAAATTCGATGTCGAGTGCAACATTCGGGATTTTTTCCTCAATTTCCCGCACGGCTGCGAGAAGACGACGCCAGCGCAGCGGACACGCGCCGAGCGGGCATGACCGGGCAATCTCCACGAGTTGGCTGCTGTGTCCATGCGTAACGGTATCGGTACGGCCGGACCGATCATCGTAATTGATGACATAGTAGGGTGCGCCGGTGATATTATGGTGGGTGAACACCACACCCGACACGGCCACATCGGTCGTCTGTTCCTGCACCAGCACTTGGTTCAGTTCACGGTCACTCCCCCGCTCGCCGTAGCTCCGGATGACCGACTCAATCGCCTCTCTGATCTGTGTGTGCTCCGTCGCATCGATGTCCAGGACACTGGTGTAGCAGCCGGCCATCGACGCTTGCAACGTATCCTCGTTGGCAGCCGAGCTACGCACCACCACCAGGCTCTGAAGCGCATGCTCCACTTGGTCGAGCACTTCTTCCGCGTTGATCTTCCAATCGTAGACCCGAAACACGAGCCCGCGCTCAATGCGCGACTGCGTCAAGTGCGGACGCAACGCGCGCAACGTGTCCGCTTTCGTCGAGATCATTCCGCATTCCGCATTCCGCATTCCGCATTCCGCAATCACAAATACTGGGCCATACATTGCCAGAGTTCAGCCCCCTTTTCCGGATACGTCGTATAGAGGTTCCGGGTTTCGTGCGGATCCTGTTCGACGTCATACAACTCGAACTTGTTCATCGTCCGGTTGTAAATCAGCTTCCAGTGGCCGTCTCGCACGGCGCAAATATTCGGCGCGTTGGGCGACGGATACGGCCCTTCGACGCCGCCTGTCTCCACAAATGCCAGCCGGTGCCCCGCCTCACGGCCTTCGATGAACGGCAGCAGCGAGCGCCCCATGATCGGCTTGCGCCGTTTGCTTGGCGTGGCGCCAACCAAGTCGAGGACGGTCGGTAAAATGTCGATCGAACGCACCTGGCATGTGATCTCGCGGTTCGCCGGCAATCGTTTGGGCCAGATGACATACACCCACACCCACACACTGTAATCGTAGGTGAAGATGCCATATGCCTTTTCGCCGGGTTTCTCGCCAAGGCCAGCGCCGTGATCGGTCAGGACGATGAGCAGCGTGTTGTCACCGCTGGGATCGAACGCATCTATCGTCTCCAGCAAAGCCGCGGTATAAGCGCCCGCCTCATGCGTGTAGGTGTGGTAGCGCTCGGTATTCCTGCCCACATGCCCGAAATAATCCTCGGAAAAATCGTCGTATTTGCGGATCACCTGGCGCACGACTTGACGATGGATCTCAGGATAGTGCAAGTAGAGGAAGAAGGGGCGGGCTTGGCCAAAGCATGTTTCGAGTTCCTGGCGATGGTTTTGGAGCACATCCGGTTCGTCCGCCTCCGGGACGATATTCAACGTGTCGAAGCCGGCGTGCGGCAGCAAAATCGGGCTGAATGTATAGCCCCGCGTATCGTATCCGGCATCCCGCAAGTATTGCGTCAGGGTGTAACAATGCTTGGCGTCAAACTGCGGCGATTTCGTATACGCATCCACGCCGTTCTCACGCTCGTACATGCCCGTGAACGTCGCGTGCAGGGAGGCCAACGTATAGGGCGCATAGGTAATCATGTGAGAGAACAGCACACCGCGTTGTTGGAGGAGGTCGAAGACGTCATGCGTTGGCCGCGCGTCGTTACGAAACTGGTCGAGGAGGATCATGACGATATTGGGCAAGGCGGACGGCGGCGCGTTGGAACCGAACCGCGATCGGACTTGGCGTAGCAAGCGCTTCATACCGGCTCCTGATAGTAGCCTAAGCGGCTGAGTTCAATACGCGTCGACGGATCGGCAATCTTGTCCGCAGCCATGTGAACCGGGTACACATCCAGCTCGAAAGCGGGGTCGAGCCGCTGGTAGAATTGCACCATGGTGTCATGGAGCTGGGTGGCGAGTTCCGGTTCCTTTGCGATGCGGTTATGCTCGGGATGTTCCGGCTTGTCCGCTGCGGAGAGATATCGTCTGCCGTCAGACTGCCAAATGTACTTGGCCTGGCGCTGGCGGATGGCACGGCGGATAATCCCTGCGGTGGCCAGCACCTGAGGATAGCGCTTCAGCCGTTCGGGAAACGCTGCCGGTGGCGCATCGATCACGACGAAGCGGTCCGGGTCGTAGGCCTCGGACGAGAACCATGACACGCCATCCTGCGCCACGCTGTGATGCCGCCATGGCGACTCGCCAAGCAGATCGAACACCGTGGGCACGATGTCCAGCCCTGACGACAGCGCCTCGAATGTCGTTCCCGGCGCAATGGCCGGTGGGTATCGAAGCAGGCACGGGGTGCGCAGCAACTCCTCCCAGACGGCGCCCGCATGGGTGATACGGCCATGCTCCCCTAACAACTCCCCGTGGTCTGACGTGACGATGAGCAAGGTCTGATCGAGTAGCTGCAGCGCCTTGAGTTGCTGCACCAACGTTCCCACGAGATGATCGGCGTAGAAGAGTTCGGCCTGGTAGAGCAGGCGCAAACCTTCGAGAGCCTCCTGCGCCTCGCCGTAGTCGCCGTTCTCCCACCCGTGGATATCCGTCTGCAGCCGGTAGGCCAACGCCGGTGCCGAACGGCCCTGCAGGACGTGATGGCGGCACCAGCGAGGCGGATAATACGGGGTGTGCGGATGCATGAGGGTCGTGTAGGCGAAAACCGGCCCGTGTTGGCCGTCGGTGCGCATTTTTTCCGCCAAGCAGGCGATGGAAGCTTGACCATCGAGCTGTTGCGCCGAAGCGCGTAAGCGCCATTTGTCAGAGAGAACCCGCTCGGCAAAGCGGCTCAAGGGGTTTCGAATCGTCGGTGAGGCGCGCATGCGGTCGAGTATCGACGGCCTCGGGGAGCCCCCGGCCGCCTGTATCTTTTTACCCGGATAAATCAATTCATCGAAGCCGAAGGCATGTTCGTAGCCGGCGGGCGGCACGAAGCTCGTCCGACAATGACCGAATGTCCGATACCCCAGTTTCCGTAGTCGCTGCGGCATGGGGAGGACATCAGAGGGAAGGACGCTCAGGTTCGTGGCCATGCGATGCCGCGCCGGGTGTTGCCCCAGAAAGATACTGGCATGGGACTGCGTCGACCCACATCCTGGCGCGTAATGGTTCCGCAGCACCATGCCCTCGCGCGCCAGTGCGTCGCAGTTCGGCGTCAAGCCTGGCGCATGGCCGTAGCAACCGAATCCATCATGACGCGCGGCATCGAGGATGATGAGGACGATATGGGGCAACGGTCGTCGCTCGATCATCATCAGGATCTTCCTTGTCTACATTGATACAGCATGCCTTTTATCTTCCAATACGTCAGGCTACTAGAAAGCTGTTCAGCTTGGCTTCCAAAGATATGAGAGACCAAACGTTGGGAACTCGTTTCAACGAGCTTGCGTAACAAGAATCTTGGAGCGCCCAGTACTTTGGGAGCATGCGGCCATGCACCGGAGCGATAAGCAAGACCTCTACCACTCCGAAAGGCTCTGCCATACAACCATTTCTTCTCCAATTGTTCTGGGCGGATCTGGTGATGTACCAGCGCTTTGGGCAGGTAGACAGGTTTGAAGCCCGCTTGCTCTAGGCGCATGGTAAAGTCTGTTTCACTGCCCATGGCATAGTCGTTGCCATTCGGACCAATGTGAGGATCAAAGGCCACCCGGCATGAAACACGGCCGCACGGACTGCCATATTCGGATCAAAGACGCATTCGGCGGCGTAGGGCGCTTCTGGAAGCCCCCAATCGGCGATCACATAGGCCCCTCGTGCGAACGGATCATGCACGGGTATCGGCGGTTCTCCGGCCGGCCATTGCGGTAAAACCCGACCCCCAAACACGGCGCTATGGGGCCAGCGTTGCGCCCCCTGCCAGGCCTCGATGAGCCAGCGCTGATCAGCCAGAATGTCGTCGTCCGTAAACAGGTAAAGCGCCCCGCGGCATTCCGGCAACACCCGGTTCAAGGCGCTGTTTTTTCCCGGCGTTGTCTCGACGAAGTAGCGCACGGGTAGCTGCTGGGAAGCGGTGTGCACCAGATCGTGCACTGCGTGTTCGCCGGCATTATCAACGACGAGGACTTCCCAGTCGAGTCCGTCCGTTGCCAAAGACCAAAAGCTTTCAAGGGTTTGGCGCAGCGAGGCCAGCCGCCGATAGGTGGATAACACGATCGAGATGTGCATCAGCCGGCCGTACGCCTCACCCACCTCGCTGACCCATGCACAGCATGGCAGCCCGGCGCCCAAGCCAGCGCCCCATACGCTTGGTGAATATCCGCACGTGCGCCGGGAGGCTGGCCGGATCATAACTTACCGAACGCAGCAGATCCGCACAGGCGGCGCCATAGACGTGTGCACGCAGGCCGGCCATGGCACGCTCGCGGTAAAGATAGGCTAGGTGCTGGAAGATCAGGCGCCGGTATGGCTTCCCTGCTCCTTGCACCTGCGCCTAGTACAGTCCGATGCGCTTTGAACATTGGAGCCATAGCGGTTCGCTGAGCACCAAGCCATCTGGCCGCTTTCTGCGCTCAACCGTGACCGACCAGTTGCCCGCAGTGGGCGAGTCGGCACAAACCCGCAGCCACAAATCCTGATCCTCCGCCGGCGTCCAGCGTGCATCGAATCCGCCGAGACGCTGCAGCACCTCTCGCCGTATGATCGCGCTTGACGTGGCGACGGCCTCCGCCTGCACGAGTTCGGGATAGATCGTGCGGCGGAAAATCCGCCAGCTTCCAGCAGCATCATACGGTACGGTCTCGATCGGTTTGTCCCGGATGTTCGACGCTTTGTCATCTTTGCCATCATCGACATAGATGAACCGCGCATCCGCGAAAAGAAAATCGAGCTGGGGATAGCGAGCCAGCAGGTCCATGGCGCCAGCCAGATGCTCCGGGTGCCAGAGGTCGTCAGAGTCTAGGAAGGCAACAAAGGCCCCGCGAGCGGCTTCGATCCCCACGTTGCGAGCCCGCGCCGGACCCCCGCGATGACAGAACAGAAGCCGGACCGGACGACGCATGCGCTCGACCTGCTCTTGGGTTTCATCCGTTGAACCGTCGTCCACGACCACAATTTCTAGATCCTGGCAGGTCTGCTGCGTCACTGATGTGAGCGCCTCACGGAGCAAAGGCCAGCGATTATACGTCGGGATCACGACGGAGAAATACGGCTGCATCTACCCGGTTCCTTGCTTCGCGCCCGTCCCACCTGCAAACGTCAAACCCGGCGCCAACTGCCGTTGCAGACTCAGAACCTGATGTACAGGAGCAAACTGCACATGTCGCAACAACTGCCCGAGCTTCGACGCCATGTGCTCCAGGTTGACGTAATGGCGAAAACGATGGTACCACGGCATGCGGGGACACGGCTGGCGCGGGTCGAGTTCCCAGGGATGAAAATAGAACATGACCGGTTGGCCCTCACGGGTATTGACGCGCTGGATGCCATGTTGAAACCACAGGGTTGGCAACATCCGAAAGTAGCCACCGCCGCCCAGCGGCAGGTTCGCCCCGAGGAGCCGTACCGTACCGACCGGGAACTCGATCAACCGCTGGTGACAATGCCGCCGCAATTCGTAGGGGAAGCGCGGCGCCTCGATCTGCCCGTAACGATCGTGCCGAATCGGGTAGATGCTGGAATCGTAGTGGAAGCCCGCCTGCATCAGGAGATCATAAGCCCAGGCTTGCTCGCGGCCAATGGAGTAGTTGGGGGCGCGATAGCCCAGAATCGGCTGCCCCGAGATGTCCTCCAGGCCAGCCCTCGTCAAAACCTCCTTGACACCAGTGCGGACCTAAACCGGCCTTCTTCCGCACGGTGCGCCTCGGCGCCGTCTGAACGAGTTCGAACCACCACAATGGCTCAGCTGGAACAGGCCATCGAGCCTGAGGCATGAAGGGGTGGGGACGATAGGGCACGAGAGATTCCTGAGGATTTAACGGCAGGAGCGAGCCCTGAGACGACGCCAAGCGCGAGGCGTAGAACACCCCATCTCGGATATCCTTCACTTGGCGATCTCGCCAGTCGTAGCGCCAGGGGCGCTCCGCCAGCACGACGTTTTCAAACATGGCCCGTAACGGCTCCCCGCACACCCACAACAACACCTGCGTTTTGGGTCAGCCCTGCTCGATATAGACATGATCGCTATGCAACGTCACACCGCCATAGCGGTTGGTGGTGCGGGGAAACAGCGCCCGCGAAAACTGGCGAGTGCGTTCCTCTTGCGTGTACGGACGCCCCTTGGCCTCGCCCAGGACCTCAAGTGGAATCGGCGGGTTGAAGCGGTCTTGGCGTCAGCCCTGATGGGCCGTCGGGTTGTCGGTCCGGACAAATTCCTGGTGCGTCTGCTCCCACTCGGTTGGCGTTTGGGTCAAGGAAAACGGGTAGCCATACCAGCGCCGCTGAATGTTGACGTGCGTTTCCCTCAAATTCAGGTAACGTTCGCCTTGGGTACGGACCATGGTCTTGTGGTCAATCGCCAAACGATCACAGACGGTTTCGAAATCCGTCGAGATGTAGGCCCCGCCGCGATCGGACACCAAGGGCTCGGGGGCGCCATCGCGGCGGCCGGCGGTATAGAGGGCCATCAGGGTTGCCCAGCTTGCCGCCGTTGGCGCGATGGTGCCGGCCAATCTGGTGCGGGAGTAGCCGTCGAGAATCATGAGGCGCCACCCGGTGACGCCGTCGACGGCGACATCCATCATGCCACCGTCAATAAACCCAGAGTCGCGCGCCCGTTTGGCTTTGTACGGATGGGGACCGGGAGGTGACTTCGCCGATTTGCCTGGGACATGGGGAATATCGTCATAGACCTGCTTCTTGAGGGCCATCACCCGCCCTCCCGTCCGGACCGAGAGGGCCGCGTTGGCCAGCAGACTCCAAATCCGGAATGCACCGGCATCGGGATGGCGCTTTTGCAGGTGGTAGATCTCGATCATCAGAGGCAGCCAGACGTTGCGAGGGGGGGTTGGGGGCGCTCGGCTCTTGTCCTCCAGTCGAGCAAAGTGCTCGGCTTCAAAGCGGCGAATCCACCTATCGACCGTTGGACGCGACCCCTTCATAAAGTGGCTCATACTGATCTTATTCCACCCTTGATCAGACAGGTTGACGACCTGGAGGCGTGCCTGATAGCGCTCGGCGTGGCGGTGAGAGCCGCCAAAGGGGAGTTCGCCTTGCACCGGCACGGGACTTTGATGCCAGAGCCGTTTCATGGTCTTGTCGTCCATGCGGTAGTTCAATTTGCGCCCGATCATGCGGGCCAATTCGCGATACCCCAAGCCATGCTAGAGGGCTTGGAGACGCGCCCGTTCCTCCACCCCCACTTCCGGGACCGGCTTGCCCCGGCTTGGGCTGAGCCGCTCGCTGTGCTCCGGCAATAAGCCGAGCGTGCCCGGTTGCCGAAACTGGCGCGAGAGCTTGCGCACCGTATCGGGGTGGGGGTGCGTTTCCTCGGCTCGCTGTCCAGCGGTGCGACGGCCGATGAGGACCACCGGCCGAATGAGTTCATAGCGCCACTGGATGGGATCGACAAAATGGAGTTGGAGTTGGTCAAACTCGGGTATCGCCTCCATCGGCGCGTCTCTCCCCTATGACCACCCCTCGTATGCGAGCTCCCAAGCGATGAACGCCGAAGAGGCGCGTCTCGCGGATCGTCTCGGGTCGCTTTACAAGCCGATGGATGAGGTTTTGGGGTAACAGAGAGCGGGTATGGTAGCGGAGCTCAGGGAGGGAAGCGATGGCGACGCCGCGGGTGTCGCGCCTGCCAAAACGCATCCTCAGCTGGTTGGTGGCGGCGCATCGCCGTCCCCAGGGCGGGATGTCCATGCGTCATGATGAGCGGGTCAAGGCTCTAGAAGGTGACAAGGGCAATATCAGTCCTAGCCTGCGCACACTCGAAGCAAGGGGCGGGATTGCCATGGGCCGCACGCCAGGTGGCCGAGCCGACTATCTCGCCCTCACGTCGGCAGGGCTCGAAACCGCCTCGGACCTTTGAACGACGTTGTGATTCATGAATCAGGCTCAGATAAACAACAAGTTGCAGACAGGTCTTGACCCCCATCTGAGGAGGTCTTCATGAGGGAGATGGGGTGCGGAATAAGGTCGGTTTATGTCCGCACTGGTGTAAAGGAGGTTTTGACGAGGGCTGCTCCAGACGGGCTTTGGCGCGCCGGATGTCCGCCTCAAACTCGGCTGGCGTCTGCTGCGACACCAGGGCGTGGTGGTCACTGTGACACGCGATCTCGTGTCCGCTCATCGCGATGGTGCGCACCAGGGCCGGGTGTGCGGCCGCGACCTGCCCCACGACGAAAAATGTCGCCCGTGTCCGGTATGCTTCCAGTAGGCCGAGGACACACTCGACGCTTTGTTCGACGCGACTTGGCAGATGCGGACGTGCTTGTGGCGGGACCGCCGCCTCGAACTCGACACCATGATAGTATTCTTCAACATCGACACTCAGCGCATTCAGCATCGTCACGTTCCTCGTTTAGACAGGACGATATTGATCGTATCCAGAAGAATACGGAGATCGAACCATAGCGACATATGCTTGATATAATACAAGTCATAACGCATCTTCTCGGTGACCGCCTCCTGGCTGATGGCGTAACCCTGTCTGGTCTGCGCCCAGCCCGTGAGGCCGGGGCACACCGTGCTCCGCAGCGCGTAATAGGGGATCTGTTCCCGCATCGTCTGCACGTTAGAGGCCATTTCGGGCCGTGGGCCGACCAGATCCATATCCCCCCGGAGGATATTGATGAGTTGGGGCAGCTCGTCGAGGTACAACAGCCGGAGCCACTTGCCCACCCGGGTGACCCGCGACTCGACATCCCGATTCCATACCGGTTCCGGCTTATCCGTGGTGGGGGGATGCATGGTACGAAACTTCAAGAGCCGAAAGATGTGTCCTCTGAAGCCCAGGCGGTCCTGAATAAACAAGACCGAGCCTTCCGAGTCGAGCTTGATCGCCATGGCGACAAGCATCATGAGGGGTGCTGAGAGAATCAAGCCGATCGCGGCGATGAGCATATTCACGAGGCGCCGCAAGCCCATCTACCGCTTTGACTTTTTGAAATGCTTAGAAAAAATCAGGAAGCTCGGTACCATGCGCTCGATGGCCAACTTGCCGGTAAATCGTTCGTAGACCTCAAGGCCATCTTTGATCTCGATGCCGATCACGTACGATTCGAGAAGCTCGCGAATCGGCAAACGCTGCCGCCGTTCCGTGAGGGCCACGATGATGCAATCTGGATCGTATGTCTTGAGGATTTGGCGTAAAAACGTTAGGGGGCCAAGGCGCGCATAGGGCAGATGAGACGAGGTCTCGCAGGCCCTTTCATGCGCCAGCTCATCCTCTACGAAGCCCACGATCGTGTAGCGCAGGTGTGGAGCGGCTTCGATTTCCTTGGCAATGTCTTGAGCTAAGGAACTGACGCCTAGAATCACGGCGCGTTTGGTGAAGCACCGCGTGTTGAGTACCGCGTAGAACGTCCCGCGGAACAGCAGGATCACACCCAGCGACAGAGAGAGACTGATGCAGCTGGAGACGCCATAATGGCCAAGCCCCCGGTGACCGGGAAAGGCGGTGTACCAGGCGATAGATAGGGCGATCCAGGCGAGAAGTGAGCATGGTAGACGCTTGCTGAACGTGTGAAAGCTTCTGATGCGGCGTAGATCATACAGATCGGCATAGTAAAAAGACAGGACGCAGCAAAGTGAGAATGTGAGCGCCTGGCCGACCTGTACCCCCACGTCGGACCCGTGGGGTGCAGGCCAACGAGGCGCAAGGAAGGCCGTGGCGCCAACCGCTAGCAGGAACGTCATGCCCTCGAAAAGGGCAAGGGCAATGGCCATGAACGCTGTCTGGGTCCAGTACGTATGTCTGGGGCTTATCGTGCCTTCCGCTCCCGAGAAGCACGTCGATGCCTCGGCGACTTCTGCGAGGACGAATTGTAGTAGGACGCGTAGTAGGATGCGTAGGTCCGCACGAGGTGCTCATCTTTATTGAAGATCAGCCCAACGATCTTGGACTTATCCACCATGTTGAGTGCTTCTTCCAGCAACGTTTTGGGGGTGGTGTGGGCGCTCACAACGATGAGGAAGCCGTCGACCCAGCGCTCGATGAGCCGGCAATCGGCGAGCGGCAGTAGGGGCGGTGTGTCCACGAGGATGCAATCGTAGTCTTTGCGTGCCTCGCCTAGCAACTCACTCAACCGCGGCGATTTGAGGAATTCGTAGGGAACGGACGCGAGGCGGCCGGTGAGCAGCACGTCGAGGCCAAAGGGATCACATCTGATGACGACGTCCTGCAGCGATAAAACCGGCTCCTTGATGGCGTCCACTAAGCCCATATAGTCCGGATGATGCAAGCCGAGGTTCTTCACCGATGGCCGGACGGTGCAGGTCCATTTCAATCAGAAGGACGCGTAACTCGGGCGTTTGGGCCAACACGCCAGCCAGATTGAGCACGGTGGTCGTCTTGCCGTCGCCCGCCATGGGGCTCGATATGGCCATGACATGCAAGCCGGCATGGGCGCGCAACTGCTCCAACTGGTGCCCAAGCGCCCGGTACTGTTCGGCCGCAAAGGTGGACGGATGCAGAAACGTCACGAGATGTGGATCGAGGTGGTCCGGGGTCACGTCAACCCGTTGTGACCTGGGCGAGGCCGGCTGCAACGGGTCATGGCCGTTTGGCGCAAACGTCTCGGACATATCAGGCGCCTGAGACGTGTCCAACGTCTGTCCTGCCTCCCTGAGTGTGCGTTCCGCCTCCCTGAGTGTGCGTTCCGCCTTGGTGCGTTCTAGGGTCTTAAACAGCTTGCTCATGGTGCTTCAGTTCCGATTTAAAAGTCCAACAACTTTGCAATCTGGGCATTTCCCTTTGCCATGATGTGTGTCAGGCCCGTGATCAAGCCTAGGCAGAGTAGCGCCGACACGGTGACCAGTCCGAATCGCCACTGCTTTTGGCGACGCTCAGCCGCGGTTTCGATGTGGGGCAACCGATGCAGGACGGGAATATCGGAGACCGCGCGTAGGTCGTCCACCGTATGCAAGGACGTATCGAGCGTTTCGCGCAACGCCACGGCGCCGATGGCGGTACCGAATGCGAGCACGAATCCGATCAAGAGAAGTTGCCTGCGGTTGGGTGCGACGGGCTGCTGGTTCGGTGTGGCCGGTTTCAAGAGGCGGAAGACGCCCCCCCTCCGGTGCTGTTCCATATTCTCTGCCAGCTTGGCTTCATCCTGACGCTTGACCAGTGAGTCGTACTGATCTTGGGCGGCCTTGTAGTCTCGTGACAGGGCGTGCAGTTCTTGCTCCAGCCGTGGCGCATTTTCAACGCGTTGCTGATAGCGGACAATGTCGCGGTGTAGGCGCTGTTCCTCGACTTTCAAGAGCTTGGCTTCCACGTCGATGGCCCGTACCTGCGCCTGCAACTGTTGCACCAGGGGATTGACCGGCGCCGGTGTGTTCGGTGCCGTTTCCCGTGGACGCGGTGACGCGGAGAGCTGCTGTTCCAAGGCGGCAATCTCGGATTTCAGCCGGATCACGTTCGGATACTTGTCGCTATAGCGCGTCCGCAGTAGGGCCAGTTCCTGAGTCAATTCGTTAATCTGGTTGAGGATGCTGTCATATGCCGTCGTGGCGGACAGAGCACTCAGGGGCCCCAAGGCGTTCGCCTCGGCCAATTGCCTCGTGAGGATTGCCCGCCGTTCACTGGCGCGCGCCAGCTTGTTGCTGTTGAGTTGGAGCTGGGTATTGAGCCGCTCTAGGGTTGCCAGATTGGCGTTAAGCTGCTGAGGTAGTCCGCCCATATGGCGGTTTTTAAACTCGCTCAGCGATTGCTCGTACTGCTCGAGCTTGCTTCGTGCGTCCTCGATCTGTGTGGTAAGGAACTGGGTCGTGCTGGTTGCTTGCTTGGCGCGGACTTTTGTATTTTCGTCAATATAGAGCGCCGCCAGGGCATTCGTCACCGGCGCCAAGAGCTTGGCGTCGTGGCCACGGTAGCTGATCGTAAACGTCACCGCCTTGTTCCGTCCCCGCCGGCGCTGCTTCCGCCTTCCCCATTGCAGACCCACGCTAATATCTTGCCGCATGTTCGAGACCAGACGCGGTAAGGGAACGGATTGGCGCAAATCCGGGTAGAGGTCAAAGCGGTGTATCAGGCTCTCTATCTGTGTATCGCTCAAGATGTCTTGGGTCATGGTCTGGATTTGGCTATCGAGCTGACTGGTAAACGTCGATTTGACCAAATCGCGAGGCAGCTGCTGGCCCTCAATCAGGATGGTCGCGGTTGACTGATAGATGTCTGGGAGGGCCATGACGACACCCAATACGGCGGCAAAAATCCCGCTCGTCACCAGGCATACGAGCCATTTCTGCCGCCTCAATACCTCCAGGGCTGTGTCCAACCCCGATCGCTGTCGTGTGTCCCTCATGCCCCTTGCCCTCTTGCAAGCATCTCGGTTGAGGTTGCGTCACCGCGTATTGAAGCGCCCCGGCACTTAAAATTTCGTTAACGGCACCATGACGATGTCACCCGGCCGCAGCGCGAAGTTCTCCTCCCCGCCATTCGTTATGGCTTTGTCATAGTTGAACCGGAGACACTTGGTCGTCTCTCCCTCCTTCCGGAGGACGACAATCCGGGTGCGAGCCGCAAAATCTGCCAGTCCTCCGGCCTGGGCGAGGGCCTCCAGGATAGTGGCGCAGTCCTGGAACGTGTAACGAGCTGGGCTGGTCACGCCGCCCAGGATGGAGACTTTGAAACTTTGCACTTTCGTGACGATGACCGAGACTTCAACATGGGGAATATATTCTTCCAGCTGCTGTTTGAGCACATCGCGGAGTTGCTCCGGTGTGAGGCCTGCAGCTTGTACATCGTGGAGTAGAGGGAGGGAGATCATGCCATCCGGCCGCACGGGAACCGTCCGGCTAATCTCATCGTTTTGCCAGACGGAGATGGCCAGGACGTCCTCCGGGCCAATCCGATACGCATAGGTCGCCTTGCCCTGACCGTCCATCCCGGCGGCTGTCGGCCCGGTATGGGTACTGCAACCGGTGAGGCCCAGCAGGAAAATGATCAGCGCTATAGACCCTAATCTCCATTTCATCGGGTATGCCCTCAATTTTTAAGTACCTGGACAGCGTTCCCTTTATACATGTCTCCAGAGGAAAGATATAAATTTAATGTTGTTTCGGTAACTTACTCAGCCATTCCTCGTGTGTTGGTTTCTAGGGGTGCGTGATTTGCGGTATGCCGTTATAAGCACAGCTCCGCCCCCTTACTTACAAGCGGGTTGGATCGTGCTTGAGCGATCTGTGTCAATCTTGCATGCAACACGGGAGGTATACCTTTGCGAAGGCCCAAAAAAAGCCCTCCCGTCGGCTCGAAGGGAGGGCAGTCCATGTGCTATAATGAGCACAGTTATGGGGATACCCTCCCCATGCGAGCGGGGTCTGCGTGGTTAGGTTGGTAGCCGGGTACGCAGGCCCTTTGCGCATTCTGGTGGTCAAGCGCGCGTCTTGAGACTGATTTTCTTGTCCACGCTCACCATAGAGCCCACAAGGCTCGTCGATCATACTCCTACGCTAAGTGTCGAAACAAAATTGAATTTATATTTCTCCTCTGGAGCCATGTATCCAGGGAATTTTGTCCAGGTACTTCGATACCTCAGATGCTCATGGAGCCATAAAGCCGCAGCCAAAACCGGCTGGCATACGTGAGGACGCCAGGAGGGCGTTTGACCCCATTGACGGCCAACCCGTGCAACGCCCGGCTCGGCTTCAGGCCCTTGGGGTTGCTTGTCGGACCTGAAGCGGTCGTATCGTACGAAGCGACGACGTCGTATTGTCCACACGTTGCAACTGCAAACTATGGGAAACGGTGGTGCAAGAGAAGACATGATGGGGTCGTAAGCGCTGACATGCCTGGTAGAAAGGGGAGCAAAGCTCACATCGATTAGGGTGCGCCACAGATGGAATTCACCCCGGCTCCATATGGCTAGCCTCTCTAAGCGTAGAGCAGCCATGAGACCTTGCCATACGCTCTTCGTCAAGTCCGTTGGGCAGCCATGTCGGGCCATCGTGCGGCTCCTCAGCCATGCTGTATCACGTTCAGTCTCCCGCTTTTTTGGGCGAGAATACCTCCCAAGCGGTTGCATGATGCACTGCTAAGCCAATCTGAGCCCTATATCGACTTTTTAGCCATGTTCTGGGCAAAACAGTATCACGAGTGTTCCATTTTGGTCAAGGCAATTGTTGATATTCTATGATCCTATATGCATTAAAAGCTTATCCTACAAGCCGTTACATTTTTTTTCTACGCAGCTTAGACCAGAGCCGTGGAGATGGGGCTGATTGTTCCGCAACGATGAGGGGGCGGCCAGAGCCTGGCCGGACCGTGGGCGTATGGGGGCACTCTACTTCCGGACAACTGAAGTGGCGTCGGCTGCAAACGGCCGGCGAGAGCAAAGAGATAGGACGGGTTCCTACAAAATACGCCAGCTATTGTTGGGCAGGGCTTCCCACCCGGTTTCCCCTGGAAACGGGTCGGAACAGATGACCAGTTCCGGACCTGGTTTGACCATCATTTGAAAATAGTCTGGCTTTTCTGCGTAGCAGCTCGATACATAAAAGTAGCGTTTATCGGTCATGATAATATTCATGGCGCGGACATACCGGGTGCGTTTTTTGAGCAATGCCGTGCCTTTTTGCAACGCGGCGCCAAGATCGCCATGGTTGAAGCGCTTGAGAAAATTGAAAATTTTTTCCGCCCCGATGCGTCCCGTTTCTTTGATGCGAACCCCTTGGAGTTCACCATTAAACACGAAAATAGCGTCTTCATCGTAAAACGGCATGTTATTTTCGACGACGATCCCTTCGTCGCGAAACGCGCTGCGTGCGTGCGCTAGCACCATGTCCGACGGCGGGAAGCGATGCACATCATCTTCCCAGATCGGCTTGATATTTTTGTAATAAGCCCACTCATCACCCCGGACATGATAGGCCATGCCCCACCCGTGTCCCTGGTACTCCTGGCTCTCTCGCGCAATACGGGCGAACGGTTCGAGATAAGTCGCCAGGGGGACGTTGATGGGGCTACGAACTGCCAAGAGTCGACACATGCTGATTGCTCCAATCCTGCTTGCATGAAATCAGTCCAGCATCACCAAGCTCAGCGTGACAAAATTAGAGGATAGGCATTTCACCCCCACTTTGCAAGTTCGCAGGCCGAAACGGTAGAGTCGAACTATCGGAGGTACACGTCAGGCACGAGCCGCGCCAGGATAGGGCTGCCGCAGCCCCGCCTGCTGCATCAGCGGTAGGACGGCCTCGGCAAAATAGTCCAGCTCCGGTACGAAGTCGTAAAAGTTGACCTGCATGCCATCTACACCCGCATGTTGCAAGCGCACGAACCACTCCACCACCATTTCCGGCGTTCCAACCAAGTGGATGTTGCCGCCAACGGCCCAATCCAGCGCACTATGGTGACGCCAGGAGACTTGATCGCCACCCATAAACTCGCTGAAAAAGTGCGCCAAGGCGATTTCGTCACGTTCGTCCAGAATGCGCTGCTGCCACGCCCACGCCTCTTTCTCTGTCGGCCGGCAAATCACGTGGGGATTGACCAGGACTTTGACCTCACGGCCCTTGGCATGCGCCTGCGCTTTGATGGCGCTGATGCGCTGCGGTAAGGATTCGCACGCCTTGCTCGGGTCCGCTCCGGTCGGCGCCGTGGCAAAAATGATATCCGCATGACGGGCGGCATAGTCGATACCGGCCTTGGACGAGCCGGCATTCACCAAAACCGGCAGTCCATTGACCGGTTTGAGCGAGACGAAAGCCCCTTCGGTTTTGTACCACTGGCCGTCCACATCGAGGTTGTCATCCTCCGTCCAGAGCCGTTTCATAATCGTGGTGAACTCGTCCGCCATAGCATAGCGCTGGTCGTGCGGAAATTGCTCAAACCCGAACATCCGGGTTTCGCGTTGCTTGAAGCCGGTCACCACATTCAGCCCCCAGCGGCCCCAACTAATGTGGTCAATGACGGCGCCATACTTGGCGATATGCAGGGGATGCCAGCCATAGAGCACGTGCACCGTGGAAATCAGCAGGATGTTATGCGTCAGGGGAGCGAGCGCCGCACTCGTGACGAAGGGGTCGAGCGCGTGCCCGCGAAACTCGATATCGCCGCCATGTCCGCCCTTGCCGAGCCAAGTGGCGAGTGCAAAGACCAAGTCGAACCCCAGCTCATCGGCCCGCACGGCCAGTTCCGCATTGTAATCAAACGTCCACGAGGTGCCCCGTGGGGCCTTTGACGGCGTCCACGCGCCTTGTTGGTGCGGCAGAAACAGCCCCAACATCATGGGCTGGCGTACCGCCCGCTCAAACGAGTTCAGGCCATCGATATGGCGTAGGATGGGCGCGGAGCTGATACGTGCCATAAGTCCTCCAGGCTGTAGACGACACGAGGATGACGCAGAGCGCGAGACGGCCTGACCATTCACTTGCTTCGGAACCCTGCGCCATGCAGTATAATGCACAACATGGCCCTGAGGAAACCGTTGCTCAGCTCGTCACCAGATGAGCGAACCGACTCACTCGGCGAGACCCGGAAGGACGACCGATGAAACTTGACACCCAGATGAGAGATTTTGCCTTCAACGCCATCGGACCCGAGGCGCAACGCTTTGAACGCATGGGGTTCAATGGCGTCTGGACCTTCGAGGCGGCACACGATCCGTTCCTGCCTTTAGGACTCGCAGCAGCGGCCACGGAGCGCTTGCACATCGGGACCAACATCTCGGTCGCCTTCGGGCGCAGCCCCTTTGCCATGGCGCAAATCGCCTGGGACTTGCAAAAAGGGAGTCAGGGGCGCTTTCATCTCGGCCTGGGCACCCAGGTGCGCGCCCACGTGGAGCGGCGTTTTTCCATGCCGTTTGAGCATCCCGCCGCCCGCGTGGCCGATTATATCCTGCGCGCGCGCGATCTGGGACACGTTTCAACAGGGTCTCCGTCCCACTTACGAAGGGCCGTTCTACCAGTTCAAGCTCATGAATCCGTTCTTCAATCCCGGACCGATCGAGCACCCGAACATTCCCATTTATCTCGCGGGGGTGAATCCGCGCATGTGCCGTGCGGCCGGTGAAGTCGCCGATGGCTTCCATGTCCATCCAATGCATTCCGTCGGCTACCTGCAAGAGGTCGTGCGCCCGGCTCTGGAGGAAGGCGCACGCCGCAACGGCCGTCACGCCGACGACCTCGTCCTTTACGCCCCGGTCTTGACGGTCAGCGGAGAGACGCAAGCGGACATGGATGCTGCGGAACAGGAGGTGCGGCGCCAGATCGCGTTCTATGCCTCGACGCCCAACTATCGCATTCTCCTGGAGTACCACGGCTACGGCAGCATCGGCCAAGACTTGAGCGCGCTCATGCGCCAGGGCGACCTGGCCGCCATGCCAAAGCTCGTGCCCGATGCGCTGCTCGATGAGGTGGCGATTGTCGCAAGTCCCTCGGAGCTTCCTCGCAAGCTGAGACAGCGCTACGAAGGCATCCTGCAGCGCGTCTCGCTCTACTTCCCAGTTCCGCAGGGCGCACCGGAAGCGGAATGGCAGCAGTTCGTCACCACCTTTCGCGCTGCCGCATGAGCGCCGCGAGGCGATGACTGCCGCCGGAATCCATGAAGATCATGGATAGGGTCACATCACCTTTACGATGTGCTCTCCAGCCAGAAGTCATCGTCCAGAATCTGTTCTGTACTCCAGGGACATACCTGGGGAAAGGCGGGTGCGGGGAGCTGCGTTTCGCCAATCGCGCGCCGACGCGCCCGTGCATAGCGCCGCGCGAGCCGTGTTGTCGCCTGGGGTCGGAGACTCGGACTGTCGTCAAGGAGGCTCTGGATCTGGCCACGCTGCTCTAGGATCGTGTCATACCAACTGTGGCTGTGTTCCCGCCGTTCCGGTTCATAGCGCCATTTCAGTAAGTGCATGGTCAGGATTTCTAACCGGCTTCCCAGTTCCCGCCGATCGCGTCTCCCCAAGCTCTCCAGCTCCTCTGCAAGGCATTCTACGTCCACCTCGTGCCACTTGCTTTGCCGGATGAGAGTGGCTGTGGCCTGCGTCCACTTGTAGAAATCCTGCGCATACAGATCACGGTTCGTGCCCATCGCCTCCTCCTGGGGTCCGCCAATCTTCGAGCAAAGGTTTTTACCGATGGTCCTTCAGGGCGGGGAAGATTGTCATCCGCGTCACGGTGAGCCCCACAGCTTCGCCACGGCCGCCATGAGCCCACCGACCACGCCCCCGAGTCCGGCCGCGACCAGCATCCAGCGCATCAAGCGCGTCTCCAGTTGCGCCATGTGCATGAGCAGCTCGGCGCGCAGCGTCGTCATGCCCTGACCCATCTCGGAGAGATCACCGCGCACCTCCTCGCGGAAGCGCGCCATATCGGCGCGGAAATCGGCTAGGTCAGCGCGGTATTGGTCGTAGGGGACAAAGTCTTCCGCCATCGCGTGCTCCTCCTGTCGCATGTGCGTCTGGGACTAGACTATACACCCTAGGATGTAAGAAGTATATGTCGTCATACATGACGGTCCTCTCGACAGACGAGGGCTGGTCCCCCTATTCATGACGCGAAGACGCCTACAAACTCGACGATGTCCGCGATGCCCTATGTCGTTGGCGATATACCGAGAGCCGTGCAACTCACCCGTGTTTTCACGTTAACGCCTGTCGGTATGCCGTTGCAAATGTCCTCGCCCACCAACGCATTAGCGCCCCAGCGTCATCGCAGGTTCGCTTGCTTTTTAGGGAGGATATGGCTATCCTCCGTTGTCTCATGGGGATTCCTCAAATATGATCTGCATCACGTTTCCATCCACAGGAATGCTAAACAACGCCTTGTTTGCAGCCGCTTTCATGTGAAAGCGGGCCAGGACATTGATACTAGGGAGACGGCCTGGGATGACGATAGCGATGGCGCGCATGCGCTTCCCAATGCTATGGGTGATGGGGCTGCTACTCCTGGTGTTGCTCGGGCGTGTTCTGGCACAGGAAGAATCCGAGGGTTCGGGAGAACTTGAAGCGCGACCCGAAGTCGAAGCCTATGAACAGGTGATCACCAGATTCAATACCAACATCAAGGCGTTTGCCTCGTGGGATGCCTTGAAGGCCGAGGTCTTGCCCAGGGTTTCGGCGGACACCGTGGGAAGCTGTTATGAGCTGACCGGGAAGGCGATGCAGCCGGTGGAAGTCACAGCGGTGCGGTTTGACATGGGGGGCGATGCCGATTGGCGTCAGACGTCCGAAGGGGGATGGCGGCATCGCAAGAAAAATCGCCGGTTCATCGAGTATCGGTTTAACGAAAAGGCCAATGTATTGTTACGGGTTGAAGGCGTCAAGCCACGGTTTTTCTTTGCCACGACCAAGCGGATATGCGAATTCCCGATGTGATCTCCGCCAGCCAACGACGGTTCTGCCCGGCCGCGGGCAGAACACCATCATCCCTGTTGTGCCGTGCTCTCATGCGCCTCCGGCCGAGATCAGCTCAGTCCTCCTGCTGCCAACTGAGTTCATAGAGCTGGTCAAAGGCCAGGGCCCAGGGGGGCCGCAGGTACCCCAAGGCGCGCACATCTTCAAACCAGGCCCCCAGGGGCGTGTACCAGGTGTAGGCGCTGCCGCCCGAGAGCTTGCACAGGCGGCTCAAAACCGATTCTGCCAGGCGCGCCACGCTTTCCTTGGCGATCAGGTTTGAACGCCGGGTCTGGGTGTTCTGATCAAAGGTGCGCATGGCCCCTTCCCAGGCCTGATCGATTAGCCAGGCTTCCTGTTCCGCCAGGGTCCACTCCACTTGCTGGAACGCCCGTATCGTGCTGCCCTGATGGATGCTACTCTGCAGACGCTGCCGAGTGTAGGCCATGGCGGCATCGACGACGCCCGTGATGACCGACGTGAACGCCATGCTTCCCAGACCGCCGTTGGCCGCCATCAGCTCTGCTTGATGCCCCGGCCAGGCCACACGGGTTGCCGGGAAGTCCGTAAACTCGAAGGCGTGACTGTTGGTCGACATCATGCCGTGCCCGCGCCATGGTGCCGTCAGCTTCACCCCCGTACTGCCGTCCCAAGGCTGGTTGCCGACGTGCAGATAGAAGAGGTCCGGCGCCTCCTCGCCGGCCGGCATGGCGCGCGTGGTCATATACGAGGTCATACCCGAACCGCTGCCAAAATGTTTGTGCCCGCTGATGCGGTACGTGAGGGGAGGATCAACGGGTTGGGCCACGGACTTGGTTTGACCAATGTCGCCACCGCTGCCGGGTTCGGAGATGATCGTGCCCCACCAGGCGCCGCCATGCACGGTCTGGAACACGGCCTGACGTTGCTGTGCCCAGGCGGCGACGTAGGGTTCGGTCACCGTGGCTAGGCGCCAGGAGGAGAGGACGAGGTGATGCATGGCGCTGGCCAGGGTGATCGATGCGTCGCCCTGGGCCAGGATGCGCAACATGGCGCAGATCGGACGGGCGGATTGGGCCAGGCTTTCCCAGGTGCCGCCGAACTCTATGGGCACACCCATCAACGGCACCCCGAGATCCCCTAGGCGCTGATAGTCGGCCGGGTCGCCCTCCGTCCGTTGCTGTCTGTCTTGGCGTTCGGCGGCCCATTCTTGGGCCAGTTGCGGCGCCTCTTGCAGAATGGTTTCGAGTTTCATCGCGATACCTCCGTGAGATTGAAATTCCTGGACCCTATGCCTGATATCACGTTTTCAGAAGCGTGCCTCAATACTGCACCCGGAAAGACTCACCGTGGCTGACGATATGCAGCGCCGTCGGCGGGGCAAAATGCGTGCCGAGGATCAAGGTCGGCGTGTCCGCGTAGCGCTGTAGGAACGCCTGGCGTGTCTCAATGGCCAATTCGCCATTCCAACAGGCGCGAGACGTCCGAAAAGGCTCGGCGACCTGCCAGGGGTGATGGATCATGTCGCCAGTGATGACCGCCTCGGCGCCCTGTGAGGTGAGATGCACGCTGCAATGGCCGGGCGTATGTCCCGGCGTGGATTCGAGACGAATGCCATCCTCAATGGCGTGATCCGCCGGCACCATCACCGCCAGTCCCGCGTCGATAATCGGCAGGACGCTATCGCGCATGACCTCGGCTTGATTCTCGTCTTTCGTCTCCTTCCAGTGCGCCCACTCCTTCTGGTGAAACAGGTACTTGGCATTGGGGAACGTCGGCGTCCACTGGCCGTTGTCCAGGTGCGTATTCCAGCCGACATGGTCCACATGCATATGGGTACAGAAGACGTAGTCGACCGCCGCCGGGTTGACGCCAGCGGCGGCGAGCCTGTCGGCATAGTCGGTGTGCATGTGAGTCCACAGGGGGACATCGCGCTTGCGGTCGTTCCCAATGCAGGTATCGACCAGGATCGTGTGGTGCGGCGTGCGCACGACGAAGGTATGGATGCTAAGACGCAGTTTGAGATCCTCGGCGCAGAAATGGGGCGCCAGCCAGTCCCGATACGGTTCGAGGTCTTCGTAGCCGATCCCTGCGAACAGAAAGCGTGGGCTAATGGTCCAGATCAACTCCTCGACGCGGCATATCTCGATGTTCCCGACCGTGACAGGCTTCATCCGCTGGTCCTTCCATTGACGGTCTCTGGCCGTTGACGGTCATGCCTCAGGCCACATGCTTGTGCAAGAACTCCCCAATCCGCGCAATGGCCTGTTGCCCCTCCGGAAGAATGGGGGCAAAATGCTGCCAGACGTGCGGCATATCATCCCAGACTTCTAAGTCTACCTCGACCCCGGCGGCTTTGCCGCGCTCGGCGAGTGCTTGGGCATCGCCCAGCAGCGTTTCAATCCCGCCCACCTGCAGCAGCAACGGCGGCAGACCCCGCAGATCGGCATGAATGGGCGAAGCGAGAGGCGCCTTGGGGTTACGGCCCCCCAGATAAACGTTGGCGATGAGCTGGATGCGCGCCTTGCTGACGGATGGATCGACGTCGGCATTGGTGCTAAACGTCTGGCTCGTGGCCTCCATGTCAATCCAGGGCGAGAGACAGACACCCGCCGCCGGCAGCGGTGCGCCGAGATACCGCATGGCAACCAGGGCGGCCACCACCAGGCCGCCGCCAGCTGAATCACCCCCGAGGACAATATGTTTCGCCTCGTAGCCATTGTCCAAAAGCCAATGGTAAGCGGCCAGCGCATCCTCCACCGGCGCGGGAAACGGATGCTCCGGCGCTAGGCGATAGTCGAGCCCCAGCATTTTGAACCCGGACGCGCGCGAGATATGAGACAACATGACCCGATGCGTGCGCATGGATCCCACGACGTAGCCGCCACCGTGGAAATACAGCATCACCCGATCCTCGTGCACGCCAGGGGCGCAAACCCATTCCGCCGCGACACCGCCAGCGCCGACGCGCTCCGTTTGGATGTCATCATCTAAGGGCATGGAAGCAAGCATGGTTTCGTATGACTTCCGATCGTCGTCAGTGGTCTTGCGCGGGGTGGCGGCACGGGCGCGGATCATGCCGATGACGTTGTCCAACTGCGGGCTCTTGGCCATGATGATCTCCTTTGTCTGTCTGATTTGAGGTTGTCTGCCGGACACGACTTGCATGGCAAGGATATGGACACGAAACTCAACCGCAGTATATACGCAGCTTCGGCTGGCATCAATACGCGCTTGCGAAGAGGTGTTAGAGAGACAAGGGTGTGAGGGCCTGGAACAGCCCTCACGGATGCCATGGCTAGCAGCGAAGCGCCACGAACAGAGGCGGGAAGACGGCCGGTGCTCGGTCTTTGCAGACGATACACCGGCTAGGGGGCAAGACGTACGTAAGACGTATGAGATTAATATCCGAACCGCTTGGACGGCTCTCCCGGGGCATTGGTTTGCGCCTGCAGGGTACAATTGTTGTCAACTGCCGCCGTATAAGTGAAGCGGTCGCCATCACTCTGGACGATCACTCCCACCATCGAGGAGAATGCCCCATCAATGAAGCCACCGAAGGACACTGTGAACGGCAAGGGGTCCCCAGCATCGGATCTAACCAGCGCATTCATAAAGGCCGTAAAAAGAAACCCGTTGTTCTCATCCCCCAAGACTCTAGGGTTGTTCCCCAATAGTTAATGAGGTAGGCTATCCTCCCCCAAACGATGGAGGGAGCCCAGCCAGGTCATTGGTTATCCGAGATGATCGGCAGATGAAAGCCTTAACCGGTGTGTCTCAGACGCAATTTGACTTCTTGCTGCCCGCCTTCAGCCACGTCTATCAACAGGCTCAGCAAAAACGCTATGAGGAGGGTGTCCAAGCTGGCAAACGCAGCCGAAAGCCGGGTGCAGGTATCAAAGGCAAATTACCCACTCTGTCAGACAAACTCCTGTTCGTTCTATATTATTACAAGACGTATCCGACGTTTGATGTTCTTGGTGCACAATTTGGTATGGTACGTTCGAAAGCGAATGAAAATCTCCATAAGCTCTCTCCCATCCTGTATGACACGTTAGTGCAGTTAGACCTCATGCCTTATCGAGAGTTGAAGACCCCAGAGTCGTTGAGGGAGGCGTTGTCAGGTGTGGATCAACTGATTATTGATGCGACTGAAAGAAGCTATCGCCGGTCACAAGATGAGACGACCCAACGTGAACACTATAGTGGTAAAAAAAAGCCATACGCTGAAAAATACAGTGATGTCGATGCCGGATAAATGGATCGTCTTTCTGGGCCGTACGTTTAGTGGTCACAACCATGATTACAGCATGTTAAAACAAGAGTTCCCACCGGACTTAGACCGGTTTAGTGACGTAGAAGTTTGGGTGCACCTGGGTTATCAGGGGATTCAGTCGGACTACAAAGGCGAAATGCTTGAGATTCCACACAAGAAACCCCGGAAGAGCAAGACGAATCCGACTCCAGAATTGACGGCGGAGCAGCAGGCGGCGAATTATGCCGTGAGTCAAGTTCGCATCTTGATCGAACATGCCATCGGCGGTATGAAGCGTTTCAACATTTTGGTGCAGCGTTTCCGCAACCGCAAAGATCACTTTGAGGATGATTCGGTGGGCATCTGGGCTGGGCTAGGGAACCTGATCTTATGCTATTGAGGAACAACTCTATTTATCGCAAGTTTACGTTCAAATTGCAGCTGTTTTTCCAGGGACACACACTCGCTAGATGTTTTTTTAAGGATGTCACCTAAACTCGCAAGTAGATAAGACATTGTAGTGAAATTGTTTCTGGTAGTCATGTTCTCTCCAACTTCGTGAGAAACTGATCCATGTCCTGACCCTGTTTGGGAACGCCCTCATGGGGCCAAGACTCCATATGTATCAATAATATCCGATGCATTCAATATAATTTTGTCCTGTACAGTGCCCTTTATCATCGAAGATGGAGACTATCGCAAAGAATTTGAGAGAGTTAGGCCTAAACTAGAAGAGGAACCGAGAGCCTACCGCAAATTGAAGCAGGGATAGTTGTATGCCTCCCATGCATGCTCTCTTCTGGATACTGCTTTTAGATGCAATGGCACTTAAAAAACAACTCGGCCCCCTTAATACCGTCTCCAAAGATGTAGAAGGATGAGTCTAAATTTCGACAAATTTAGCATGTTTTAGCATGGGAAGCAATAAAGCTTATATGGGGATTACATGAGGATTCTATTGGGACGTATCGCTCCCGCTAACGAAAACCCCACACACCTTGTCATTTAACCGAACTGGGATTTCTCTTCATCCTGTTCGAACAAGACAACGATCTCCTCGACGAGCCGGGATTTGGTTTTCAGCACGCGTTCCATGTGGTCAGCGGCTTTTCGGATCTGGGTGAAGCGGGCCTCCAAGCGCTTGCCTGTCGCCCCTTCGAGGGGATTGAAGGCGCCTTCTTGACGGCTTGGATCGTTGAGAATGAGCATCTGGCGCTGGGCGTGCGTACGGCGTGTAATCAGATAGTGATGCAATCGGGCTCTTCCCAAGGCCACGTAGGGTAAGTTGCAATTCTTCGTTGGGCCACATTGCAAGCGCTTGCCACTCAAGCCGAGTTTATCCATGCCAGGCAGATTGAAAATCCGGTAATGCGACGACCACGTCGCCGCCTGCCAGCCCAGCGCCCCGCCGACAACGCCTCCAATGACGGCCCCCATGAATAACGATGCCTCGCCCACGGAGAGGTCAATCAGGCCGCCTGTCATGGCCCCGCCACCCGCCGACAGGAAAGCCAGCCGCCATTTGCTCTGACCGAACAGATGCCAACTGTCCTCCGAAAACAGATCGGTTTGGAGGATGACCGCCTCGTCCTCGTCTCGCGTGATATGAGCGTGGGCATAAAAGCGTTCAACTGCCTTGCGCGCGTTTTGTTCGAGCGACCGCAAGTCGTCCTGGTAGCGTTTTTCAAGCGCGCTTTTATGCGCCTCGGGATCGTCGTCTACCGAGAGGTTTTTGCCCACGGAAAGCGTCATCATGTCAATCAGCATATCGGCCACCGCCTCTGCAGCCCGTCTCCGGCAGCGCCTGCGGTCGCGTTGCAGATGTTGCACCGCCTGCTCCATGGGGTCGCGCCATTCTTCGCGCAATTGGCCAAAGGCGCGCAGGAGTTCCAGGCGTTTGTCAAACTCCGCCGTCATCGCATTAAACACGCGTACAATCTTAAAATATTGACCCAGCGCCGCTTGCCATGCCTCCAGATGGGCGTCGACATTGTCGATCTGATTGATCAACGCCATACTCGGCTGACCCGTCCAGCGCAGGATTTCCATTTCGGGCTCATACTCGGGGCCAAACGGCTTGGAGCCATCCACGACATACAAAATGCCGCCGCCCTCGACGATGGGGGCGAGCAGTTCGCATTCATCGTGAAACCGCTTCTCGCCGCGATGTTGCTCGACAAACTGCCGCACGGTTTGCGGATACGCCGCGGCGCTGTTGGCGTGTTGCTGTAGCCATTGCAGGACCCGGCGCGGCCGCTGAAAACCAGGCGTATCGACCAGCGTGTACAACTCGTGCGCATCGACCCGCATGGGATACCGGCGGCTCGCAATCGTGGTGCCGGCCTGGGGCAAAATCCGGACGGAATCATCCTGAGCGAGTGTCGAGACAATGCTGCTTTTGCCTTTGTTCGGATGGCCAACGACAACAAATACGGGCTCACGCATCGGATTGCTCCTGGTTGCCATTTACAGCGGGGGCGTCAAGCCGTAGGGTGCGGACGCTCAGCCAGGGGTCGCCGAGGGTCGCCATCTTGTGCCGCCATTGCTCGATGTAGACCGCCGCGTTGCCATCGCTTACCGTGTCGCCGTGAGGTATCCAGAGCGGCGCCACCCGAATCCGGCACCCGTCGTTGAGCGCTTGCCGCAAATCGCCGAGAAAATCGACCATGTCCATCACGGGCGGCTCCCAGGCCTTGACGAGGACCACGAGTTGTTCGGGACGCCTCGGCGCCTCGGATGGATTCGGCCGCAACGCCTTGGCGACTTGCGAGATCACATCGGCGTCTTCTTCCAAGGTCTGCGCGCCGCCGGCGTGGAACTGTTGCCGGATATCCAGCGCCAATGCCTGATACAAGAGCTGACGGACGTCTTCCTCCGTCACGGGTACGGCTGACCAGTTCACCACCACAGCCCGTGCAATGGTTGGAAGGGCCGCGTCGTGTGGCGCCCCCAGTGGTTCCGCCTCCGCCTTGTTTTGGGCCTCCGGGACGACGTCTTCGGCCAGCGACTCGGTCTCAATCAGCACGTTATTGAGACGGTCCAGCACATCCGCCGCGCCCGGTGTATGGACGAGACACCAGTGACTTGCAAGGCGATAGCGCCAGATACAAAATGCCAGGCTGACGAGGCGGGGTAAGAGGCCATACCCCACCATACTCATCATAAGAAACATCCACCACCCGCCCAGCGCTCCCGGGCCGGCGCGGTTGGGCAGGATACCCGCCTGCAACCGAAAATAATGGGTATCGCGAATCAACTCCAGCGTCGGTTGCGCCTGCGGCCAGAAGGCGGACCAAGGCATGGCCAGGGTATCCGTGAGCCGCTGCATCCATCCGTATAAGGCATCTGACTGCTCCGTTTGTAAGGTCGTACTCCACGCAAATGCCAAATCGGTGACCACCAAGCGGTAGGCGAACCACAAAAGCGCACCGAGTACGAAGGCGAGCGTAAACGTCTGAGACCAGCTCAACAACATCCACTTCTGCATGCGTCCATACACACGGCGATACGCTTCCTGGCGGCCCGCCGCCTCTTGCAACGCCTCCCGGTAGGGCTGCGGCAACACCTGCGTGATCATGCCCATGATCCCCGTGAGGATCATGGCGCGCGATGCGTTCAGGCTCGATAGCAGCGGCAAGGCGTTGACCCACGCGCTGGGCAATAACGCGAGCAGCAACGGCAGTAACATCACAACGGGTAGGAACACAAAGATGGCCAATATCGGTAGAATGTTAATCGGATGGCGCCCATCGTAGTAAAACGCCGCTGCCGCCGTGCCGCCGCCGATGCAGAGGCCCAGCAGCATCAAGAGCACGACCGCCATATGCTGCGCGCGTGCCGCATAGCGCGCTCGGGTTCGATCGTCCTCCGTCGAGACCTGCGTGAGCCATGCCGTCAACTGCCGCACCGGGTGGCTCCGGAGATGGGACAACGTCTTGCCCACAGAGCGGTCGCGCTGACGCAGCATGTTGCTGTCAGCTTGCTCGTCACGTTGCATGCGCAAAGCGAACTGAACGACCGTTTGCAACATAGGGGCCTGCTTCTCTACCCATGCAGTTGATCATCTTGGTAGCCGGGCGCGGACGTCGCAGCTGTCATAGGACGTTAAGCCATTATACACGACTTCCCTTCCGGACATAGAAACGCCGCCAGGGCCGTCGCCGTGTCTTCGGCCAGGTGCAGGCTGCCATTGACCCGACGGCAAAAGTACGTTAGAAATTCCTGTCCGTTGAGACGCATATGGCATTGTAGAATAGGAGCCCCCCATGCACGCATGTTTTCTCGACACCAAACCCGCTGACTCCATACCGCTTATTCCCGTAGTGGAAAAGGATTTTCGTCCCTGGCTGCAGCGGCAAGATCCCGCCTTGACGCGCTGGCTCGACACCACAGGCTTTACGGCGAAGCCGAGTAGCCTCAGTATGGTGCCGGGAGCGGATGGCGCCCTCAGCACCGTCGTGGTTGGCGTTGCGGGCACAGATGATCCCTGGGCCTTGGGCGATTTGCCTGCTAGGTTGCCGGCGGGGCATTATCACCTGGACGCGGATTGGGAGCCGGCCGCGTTGGAAGGACTCAGCATTGGCTGGGGGCTGGGTTCTTACCGCTTTAACCGCTACAAAACGACCGCCCCTGTCGGGGCAAAACTCGTGGTTGAGCCGGCATGTGATGCCGACCGGATCCAAAACCACATCGCCGCCATCTACCTGGTCCGAGACCTGATCAACACCCCTCCGGAAGACATGATGCCGGAGCATCTCGCCGATGCCATCGTGACGGTGGGCCAGGAGTTCGGTGCGTCCGTGCAGCAAATTGTCGGGGATGACTTGCTCGTCCAAAACTACCCCACCATCCACCGGGTCGGCCGCGCCAGCGCCCACGTGCCGCGCCTGATCGATCTGCGCTGGGGCGACGCCCGGCATCCGAAACTCACGCTGGTGGGGAAGGGCGTGTGTTTTGACAGCGGCGGTCTCGATTTGAAAAATGCCTCGGGTATGCGCTTGATGAAAAAAGACATGGGCGGCGCCGCCCACGCGCTCGGTCTGGGCCGCATGATCATGCAGGCCGGCTTGCCCGTGCAGCTTCGGGTGCTGGTGGCCGCGGTCGAAAACGCGGTCTCCGGTGATGCCATGCGGCCGGGCGATATTATCACCTCCCGCCAGGGCCTGACGATCGAAGTCGACAATACCGACGCCGAGGGGCGCCTCATCCTGTGCGATGCCCTGGCCGAAGCGAGTTCCGAACAACCGGATTTGATCCTCGATTTTGCGACGCTGACTGGCGCCGCGCGAATCGCGTTGGGGACGGAGCTGCCAGCGATGTTCACCAATGCCGATGCGGTCGCCACCGGGATGTTCGCGAGCGCCGAGCAGACGCAGGATCCGGTGTGGCGCCTGCCGCTGCACAAACCCTACCGCGCTATGCTGGATAGCACTATTGCCGACATCGCCAATGCGGCCAGTGCGCCGTTTGCCGGCGCCATCACTGCCGCGCTGTTTTTGCAGGAATTCGTGGCGGCAGGGGTGGACTGGGCGCATTTTGACATCATGGCCTGGAATCGCAGCAGCAAGCCCGGCCGTCCCAAGGGCGGCGAAGCCATGGGCATGCGGGCGGCGTTTGCGTATTTGGGCCAGCGTTTTGGCGCCTGAGAAGGTTTGCCGAGCCGGCCGAATCGGTAAAAAAGTTTGCAGATTGCTCATCCATTCACGCTATCGGTGTCGTATACCCCTGTGAAGGATCGAAGCGGCAAGGCGTTTGCATCAGACTGCAGCATAGGTAGGAGGCCGGATGAAACGTCTTATCACCGTGGGGCGTGATAACCGTCATTCTCAGCATGATACGCCGACGACGTGTCATCCTGAGGGGAATGGAAAAGGCAGCATCATGAAGAACCGGTTCGTATTTGCTCAGCGTGGCATCGTTCTATGGGTCGTCGGCGCTTTGGTGGGAGCCAGCCTCGTCCTTGCGCCCTCTGTCTTTGCCAATCACTCCGTGCTGGTCGAGGGCGAGCAAGACTTTGACGGCGATGGTCGGCTCGGCTCCGATGAAGATACCGATGGCGATGGTATTTTCGGGAGTATTAACACCGGTCTGGCTGACGCCAATAATAATGGCCGGGTGACGATCGTGACCTCGGGCCGCTTTGTCGAAACCGTTTTCATCACAGCCGCCAATGGCATCACGATCCTCGAAGCCGCTCCCGGTGTGACGGCGGTTGTGGAGGCGGTGATGCCGGGCGATACGAATAATGCCAGCCGTGAAAGTATGCCCGGCATTGTCGTGTCGTCGAACGGCGACTTCCCGGTGGAAATTCGGAATATGGTGGTGCGGAACTGGACTGTGGGGATCCAAGTGCTTGGGGGCTCACGGGTGACCATTGATGCATGCAAAATCGACAGTAATGTCAACTTTGGCATCCAAGTCGCCGACACCGCCAGTGTCGTCATCAACGACACCGAGGTCAATTCCTCCGGTTTCCGCCAATCCGGCGCGTTAGGCGTCGTGGCGGCCAACCCCGGTATCGGCATTTCCTATGAAGGCAGTTCTCAAGGCGCCATCACGCTCACCACCGTGGCGCATAGCGCTGCCGCCGGCATTTCCAGAACGACTGGAGGCGAGGTGCGGCTTCTCGGGAACACCGTCTTTGGCAACAATCCGGACCTCGTGGGGTTTCCCAGTCCGTGAAACCATCCTAGTGGCTGGGCGTGCACTCTGCACTCGTATACGCTGGGCAGAAGTCCGTGAGCCATGTTGACGTGACCGAGCTGGCTAACTCGCCTTGTACCTGGCGGGACATGCGAGCCTGCCAGCTCTTGTCGTGTATCATCGAAGGTTTGCTTCGGACCAGTTGAGCGTCAACTTCCTTCTGATACCCCGTAACTTGCTGAGGGGAGGTTCATTGCGGGGAGACCACAAGAATCTCGCCTTCTCCGATTTTATGAGCGCCTTCGTTGATGTCGAAAGTTGTGCCAACCACGATATGGTCTTTCACAAATTCCAGTTTCGGGAATATAATAGTTACATTCCATTTGTCGCCTGGAAATAGTTTCTCACGATCTGAGAAGGTCAGTGCACCATCTGCATACACATCATTATTGAATCGAATATGAGGTCTATAACCGGAAAAGATAAAAGACTTTCGTCCACCTTCGTCTGTACGTAAAAGATGAATTTTTGCATGAACCTTGATCATGAAATCTTCCTCTTATGGTATGAGGCATAGGTTTATAATATGAATTCTACCTGACATGCTGAGTTCATCTAATTGACTGAGTTCTATAGCTATCGCTTCAATGCCGTCAACTGTAAAGCGAAATAACTTGTCTCCTAAGTCATTGGGAATTGTTACCTCCACGATTGTCAAGGGCTTTCGATCTAACCGATAAAGGATGTCACGAGCAAAGAAGGAAGCATCGCGTGCCGGCGTCGCAAACAATTTCGTCTCCATCTGCCCAGGAGCCGATCGAAATCCATCAAAAGATGTGATATCATCGAGTTCTGCCTGTGAAACCGCTCTGTAAAGTCGCGTGTGTTCGTCATTGCCAGCTCTTAACGCCATCGGAATGATTCTGCACAAGATTCGGCCAGGATCATCCGAATACCAAGATTGTTGCAGGGAATCTGAAAGGGATCGAAGACGCACTGAAAGCAAGATAGCGTGATGCTTCCTCCGGTGATCACACGGACACCCCCAGATACCGATGTATGACCTCTGCCTGCGTCCGCAAGGCCGCCGAATCACCACTCCACACGACTTTGCCTTTCTCGATAATATAGTGACGATCCGCGATGCGCGTCAGGTCATCCACGTTCTTGTCGATGACCAGAATCGACTGCCCGCCGTGCTTCAGACGCGCCAAACAGGACCAAATTTCCCGGCGCACGAGAGGCGCCAGACCCTCGGTGGCTTCGTCGAGGATGAGCAATTTCGGATTGGTCATCAAGGCGCGGCCGATAGCCAGCATCTGTTGCTCGCCACCCGAGAGACGATTGCCCATGCTGCCGCGCCGGGCGGCGAGGGCGGGAAACATGTCGAAGATGGTCTCGGCGGTCCACGGATGGGGGCGGCCGTGGCGGTTGGCAGCGGTCGCGATCAGGTTTTCCCGGACGGTCAAGTTGGGAAAGACCTGACGTCCCTCTGGCACGAATCCCAGACCCAGTTGGGCAATTTTATAAGATGGCAGTCGCTCAATGCGCTGGCCGTCAAACGTCATGCGTCCACTCCGGCTCGTTACGACACCCATGATCGCGTGCACCGTCGTGGTTTTGCCCATGCCATTACGTCCAAACAAGGTCACGACTTCGCCCGCCGCTACGTCGAGCGACATGCCGAATAGCACCTAGCTCGATCCGTAGAACGCTTCGAGATGTTCAACGCTTAGCATCCGATATCCATTCGCGTCTTCTCTTCTCGTGTTTCTTCGCGCCCTTCGCGCCTCCCTGTTTTCATCCGGTTTCGTTGCCGAGATACGCCCGGCGTACCGCCTCATCCGCACGAATCGCGGCCGGCGGGCCGGAGGCCATCACCTGGCCGTAGACCAGCACCGTAATGCGATCCGCCAGGGCAAAGACGGCATCCATATCGTGTTCGATCAGGAGCATCGCTTGGCTGCTTTTCAGACCCCGCAAAATCTTCACCATGCGAGCCGATTTTTCCGGCCCCATGCCCGCTATCGGCTCATCCAGCAAGAGGAGTTTCGGATGGGTCGCCAAGGCTATAGCGATTTCCAACTGCCGCTGCTCTCCATGTGACACCTCACGCGCCATCGCGTCGGCGCGTGAGGCCAGGCCGACGTGTTGGAGCGCCTCCCTAGCCGGCTCAACTAGATTCTTGTCGCGCCGCGCCGGTTTCCAGAACCGATACGAGTGACCGGCATGCGCCTGCACAGCCAATGCGACATTCTCGAGGAGCGTCATATCGGGAAAGACACTGGTGATCTGGAAAGAACGCGCCAAACCGAGGCGCGCGTGTGTAGGGCGGCAGACATGTGATGTCGCGGCCCAAAAACTCGATGCGTCCGGCATCCGGCCATAATTCCCCCGCGAGCTGCGCAATCAGGGTGGTCTTACCCGCGCCATTCGGCCCAATGACCGCATGAATCTCCGCGGCGCACACCTCCGGATTCACCGCATCCGTCGCTAAAAGCGCCCCAAAGCTTTTACGCAAATCCGTCACTCGGAGCACGGGCTGGGTGTTCAAGAAACGACCCATCTTCATTCCGCATTCCGCATTCCGCATTCCGCATTCCCAGGATGCCGCCGCGAGCAAAGAGGACCACCAGAAGTAGCAAGACGCCGAAGATCAGTTGCCAATACACCGTGATGCCGGACAAAAATTCCTCCAGCAATAAAAACGCCGCGGCGCCCAGCACGGGGCCGAAGAGGCTGCCAGCGCCGCCCAAGACCACCATGAAGATGAGTTCGCCAGAGCGGGTCCAATCCATCATCTCCGGGCTGATGAAATTGGTAAAATTGCCCAGCAGCGCGCCCGCAAAGCCACACATGGCGCCCGAGATCACATAGCAGATCAAGCGATACCGATAGGTGTTGAAACCGATCGACTGCATCCGCCGCTCATTCCCCTTGACGCCCTCGATGACCCGGCCAAAATGGGACCGGATGATGCGGCGGAGCAGATACAGACACACGATCAAGGACGCGAAGGCCACATAGTAGAGCGTGAGATGGCTTTCCATATCCAGCAAGCCCGCAAACTCACTGCGGATTTCGATCACCAAGCCGTCATCACCGCCGTATTCCTCGATGCTGACCAAAGCGAAAAACATCATTTGTGCAAAGGCCATGGTGATCATAATGAAATAGACACCCGCGGTGCGCAGGCAGATCGCGCCGGTGAGCAGGGCGAACAGGGCGGCCATCACCATGGCCAGCGGGAAGTGAATAAAGCCGTTGTAGACGTCATAATAGGCCGGAATGCCGACACAATACGCGCCAATGCCGAGATAGGCGGCGTGCCCAAAGCTAATCATACCGCCATAGCCGAGAATCAGATTCAAACTGATCGCCGCGATCGCGAGAATCATCACGCGGGTCACGAGGTCTTGATAGAAGACCTGGCCTGTCAGCGAGACCAGCACGGGAATCAGGGCCAACACGGCCAATCCGACCCACGTGATCCAGCCCCGCCGGCCGATTGTCGCACGCGTCACATCCATGCTCGTCAACGCCCTGTGGACGGAAACAATCCCTGCGGCCGAAACGCCAGGATAGCGGCCATCAAAATATAAATCAACATCGCCGATAGTGCCGGCGCCGCGGTCTCGGCATTTTGGGCCGACATCACCAGTTTGAGTAACCCATCCAGAAAAGAGCGGCCCATGGTGTCGATCAAGCCGACCAGAAGGGCGGCGATCAAGGCGCCTTTGATGGAGCCAATGCCGCCGATGATAATGACCACAAAGGCCACGATGATGATCTCGTTCCCCATGCCGATACTGGCCTCGGTAATCGGCGCAATCATCAGGCCTGCCAGCCCCGCCAACACCGCGCCTAGCGCAAAAACCAGCGTATACAAGCGGTGAATATTGACGCCCAAGGCGCTCACCATGGTGCGGTTCGAGGCCCCGGCCCGGATCCGCATGCCGGCACGCGTGTGGCTAACCATGACGTACAGTCCTACCGCGACCGCCAGACCGATTAGAATCATCAGGATGCGATAGGTGGGAAACTCGATGCCCGGAAGGATCGCGATGCGGCCATCGAGGACGGCGGGCAGGGGAATGGCCATGCCTTCCGGTCCCCAGATCATCTGTACCAGCGTGTCAAAACAGAGAATCAGCCCGAACGTGGCCAGGACGTGATCCAAATGATCGCGGGTGTACAACGTCCTGACCACGGCCAGCTCGACCAGCACGCCAACGACAGCTACGGCAGGCAGCGCCAACAGCACAGCCAGAACAAACGAGCCGGTCCATTGCGTCAACGTGGCGCAAAAGAAGGCCCCGACCATGTAGAGCGACCCGTGCGCCAGGTTGACAAAGTCCATGATGCCAAAGATCAGCGTCAGCCCGGACGCCAACAAAAACAACAGGACGCCAAGCTGCAAGCCATTTAAGCATTGGATAACAATGAGACTTAAATCCATGAAAAGCTCTCAGCTCTCAGCTCAAAAAGAAGAACTAAAAGCTGAGAGCTCGCTTCACATTTTACATTGATTTGCGTATGAGTCTTGATGGTCTTTGTAGACGGTATCGACGATCTTGGTGGTCCATACGCCATCAGCATCTTCAACCACTTGCCGTAGATAGAAATTCTGGATGGGAAAATGGTTGTTGCCATATTTGAACGGGCCACGCACGGACGGAAAGTCGGCTTTTTGCATGGCGGCGCGCATGCCGTCCATGTCCTTGAGATTACCTTTCACCGCCTCGACAGCGCTCTTGATCAGGAAGATCGTGCGTAGGACTGAGCGGCGTAGAAAGACGGATAGCGGCCATATTTGGCCTTAAAACCGTCGACGAACGTTTGATTTTGTGAGGTATCCAAATCCGGCGCCCAGAACTGCGTCATCAGGGAGCCCAGCACGCCTGCCATCTTGACGCCCTGCAATTTCGGCAGGGCGATGGAGTCAACCGTAAACACTGAATAAAGCGGCATCTTGCCCTGCAAGCCGGCCTGCTGATACTGCTTGATAAAGGCGCTACCAGCTTTGCCGGGATAGAAGATAAAAATCGCATCCGCCCCGGAGGCTTTCGCCTTGGCGAGTTCAGCCGAGAAATCGAGCTGCGCGTCCTTGCCCCATTTGGTCATGTCCTTGCCGGCCACCTTGCCTTTGAACGTGCGTTCCACGCCAGCTATCATATTCTTCCCGGCGGCGTAATTGGGCGCCATGATATAAATCGATGTGATGCCCTTCTGGTTCAGTACTTCACCCATCGCCATCGGCGTCTGATCGTTTTGCCAGGAGGTGGAGAAGAAGTTCTTGTGGCACAATTTTCCGGCAATTTGCGAGGGGCCGGCGTTCGAGCTAATCAAAAATTTCCCCGCGTCTAGCGCCGACTTGCGCGAGGCCAGCAGCACGTGCGACCAGATGTAGCCGGCGACGAAGTGGACGTCGTCCTGCTTCACCAATTTGTCGGTTTTTTGTTTGCCAATCTCAGGTTTGAAGCCGTCGTCTTCAATGATAAGGTCGACCTCCAGGCCGGCTATCTTGCCGCCGATGTGCGCCACCGCGAGGTTGACGGCATCGACCATGTCTTTGCCGATGACGCCGGCCGGCGTGGTCAGCGTGGTGATGAAACCGATTTTGACGGTATCCGCGGCCAAGGCCGGCACCACGAGTATCGACAGCGCCATCAACATGATCACGAGTGTTGTCATGGATGTTTCCTCCAGGGTCTACAACGGGCGATGACGCTCCGTCACCATTATGGTTTCTTACTCGGATACAGGCATCATGTCGCCAGTCTATTACTTGAGCACAAAACGCCTCCGCTGACAAGTTCGATCTTGAGGTCATCGGCGAAACCGGGCGCCAAAACATGTTTTGGGTTCCCTGATAGGCGCACGGGTGGTATCCTGCATGGCAGGATGTATGCCGTATCCCTTGACTTCGTGGGAGGAGTCCAATGGCAACCACCCCAACCGATATGACATCGAAGCCGACCGTCCCCTTGACGGCGGAAGCAGAGCCGGTGTTGGCGCAACACCGCTTCGATGAGGCGTCGCTCGCCCGGTATATGTCTGACCATATCGAAGGCGTTACCGCGCCCCTCAGCGTCGGGCAAGTGCGGGGCGGCATGTCGAACCCGACTTTCATCTTGACTGACGGCGCAGGCCAACGTTATGTGCTGCGCAAAAAGCCTCCGGGAAAATTGCTGCCGTCGGCACATGCGGTCGACCGCGAGTTCCGCGTCATCTCCGCTCTCTGGGAGACGGGTGTGCCGGTGGCCAAACCGTACGTGTTGTGTCAGGATCCGTCTGTCATCGGCACCGATTTTTACCTAATGGATTTTATCGATGGGCGCGTCTTCCGCAGCTATGAATTGCCCGGTATGACGCCCGAACAACGCCGCGCGATTTATCAAGCCATGGTCGACGTCATCGCCGCCCTGCATCAGGTCGACTTCCGGGCGGTGGGCCTAGACCATTACGGCCGCATCGGCGGCTATATGGGCCGCCAACTGCGCCGCTGGACGCAGCAATATGAAGCGAGCAAGACCCAGGAACTGCCCGTGATGGATCAACTCGCGGCCTGGTTACCGGAACACATGCCGGCGGACGACGAGACGACCATTGTACATGGGGATTTTCGCCTGGAAAATATGATCTTTCACCATACGGAACCCCGCGTCCTGGCGATGGTCGATTGGGAGTTGGGCACGTTGGGCGCGCCGTTGTCGGATTTGGCCTATAATTGCCTGCCCTACTACGTGCCGGATGACTGGCGTGGTGATATCACCCAGATCGATTTTGCCAGCTACGGCATTCCGTCCGAGGCGGAATACCTCGCCCGATATTGCGAAAAAACCGGCCGGGGCGCGCTTCCGGAGTGGAAATTCTACGTCGTCTTCTCGCTTTGGCGCTTGGCGGCGATTGTCCAAGGCGTTTACAAACGCGGCCTCGATGGCAATGCCAGTTCCCCCGAAGCCATCACCCGAGGCGAGCAATGCCGCGAGCTGGCTATCGCCGCTTGGGACCTAGTGCAACATGAACTGAACTGACCTGACGCCATTTTCTTATATTCCGCATTCCGCATTCCACATTCCGCATTTGCTAGGGGGGTAGCACGGTGGCTTTTCGTCCGACGATCATGGGCACGCACGGTATGGTCGCCTCAGAACACTACCTGTCAGCGCTCATTGGCGTACAGATTCTGCAACAGGGCGGCAATGCCGTTGACGCCGCCGTGGCGGCCATATTTGCCGAGGGCGTGTTGAATCCGCACATGCACACCCTGGGTGGCGAAGCGCCCATGTTGATCTACACCGCCGCCACCGGGCAAGTCAGCGCTATTAATGGCAATACGGCGGCGCCGCAACGCGCCACGCCGGCATGGTTCGCCGAGCACGATCTGGACCTCATTCCCGGTGACGGTTTGCTCGCAGCCGGTGCGCCCGCCGTGTGTGATGCGCTCATGACCGCCCTCGATCGCTTTGGCACGATGACCTTGGACGACGTCTTGCAACCGGCTCTGGCCTTGGCCCGCGATGGCTTTCCCATGCATCCCGGCCTGCGTGGGCCAAGCGATTACCTGGCGTTTTCAATCTGGCATCACCAGACCAAATTTCCCGAGCGCTGGCCCACCTCCGCCCAAGTCTATCTGCCCAACGGGCACGTACCTGAAGTCGGCGAGATCTTTCGCAATCCCGACTTAGCCCAAACCTTCGAGCGGCTGTTGCAGGCCGAGCGCGCTGCCGCCTCCCAGGGCCGAGCTGCCGGACTGCAGGCGGTGCGGGATGTGTTTTACCGGGGCGAAATTGCCCAAGACATCGCCGCCTTTGTCCAGCGAGAAGGCGGCCTCCTCGATGCCGATGATCTCGCGGCCTTTGCCACCCAGGTCGAAACGCCGGTCTCTCTCAACTATCGTGGCTACGACGTCTTCAAGTGCGGCCCCTGGAGCCAGGGGCCGGTTTTTCTGCAGCAATTGCGTTTGCTACAAGACGACGATCTGCGCGCCTTGGGGCACAATTCGGTGGCATACGTCCATCTGCTTACCGAAGCGGGGAAATTGGCCTTCGCCGATCGTGAAGCTTACTATGGCGATCCGGACTTCATCCATGTCCCGTTGCCGGAACTGCTGTCGGAGACCTATGCGGCCGAACGCCGGCGGCTCATCGACCCGGACCGGGCGTCGCTCGAACTGCGCCCAGGCGACCCCCTGCACGGCCAAGCTCTGCGTGCGGGGGAAGGCAACCTAGTCGGCCGCGAATGGCAACGCGGCACCGTCCATGTCGACGTGGTGGACGAGCAACGCAATATGGTGGCGGCGACGCCCAGTGGCGCCTGGATTGCCGATTCGCCTGTGGTGGAAGGGCTGGGTTTTCCGCTGGGAACCCGTGTGCAGATGTTTGATCTCGACCCCCATCATCCCAACGTGCTGGCGCCGCGGAAACGGCCGCGGACGACCCTGACGCCCTCGATGGTGTTACAGAACGGCCAGCCCTTTATGGCCTTTGGCACCATGGGGCTGGACCAACAGGACCAGTGGACCTTGCAATTCTTCCTCAACGTGGTCGAATTTGGCATGTCGATGCAAGACGCGATCGAGGCCCCCAAGTTTAGCAGCAAACATTTCCCCAGCTCGACCTATCCCCATGCCGCCGAGCCCGGCGTGCTGCGGGTTGAGGGCCGCCTGCCGTACGATGTCCAGCGCGCCCTGCAGGCCAAAGGGCACCAGATCGTCCTGCAACCGGACTGGATCGAGGGCTATGTGGTTGGCATCCGGGTCGACATGGAGCGTGGCGTCCTCTATGGCGGTGCCGACCCCCGTGGGGAGGTGGCCACGCTTTTACCCGCCTATGCGATTGGCTGGTAAGTCCCTGAGCAACAGCCCGCAGTCTTCAGCCAGCAGCCCGCAGTCCTTCTGATCCACGAAGGACGCGAAGGTAAGAGAAGAGAGAAAGGTGATGAAGAAAAAGAAAGGGTTTCATAATGCCACCAACCATCACGATGCAACGCGTCCATAATCTTGATGAAGAACAAGCGAAACAACTGGTGGAAACCGTCGTAGCGGAACTCCAAGACGAAGTGGCATTTCGCTACAGTTGGGAGGGGCCGGAGCTGACATTATCCCGCCGTGGCGCCAAAGGGCTTATCCGTGTCGGACCCTCTGAGGTTCATATCGAGGTCACGCTAAGCCTGGCGATGCGTCCTCTGAAACGTAAGCTTGAACGTGAGATCACCAAGTATCTCGATGAGTATATGCCTGAAAATGACTCGTGTTAGGCTGCAAAGGAGCGATCCATGGCCGAACTGGCCCGACTCATGCTCGACGAAGTTCATGCCCTGGCGCGACAAGCGTTGCGGGCCCATGGTGTATCCGTAGACCACGCGCAGGCCATTGCGCAGACCGTCACGGCCGCCGAGCGTGACGACTGCAAGTTGCATGGGTTGTTTCGCATTCCTGGGTATGTCCAGGCGGTACGCAGTGGCAAGGTGACCCCCGATGCGGTTCCCGAGGTCAGGGCGTTTGCCCCAGGCGTCGTGCAAGTGGATGCGAGGAACGGATTTGCCCCCCTGGCTCTGCAGGTTGGCTACGCGCCATTGGCGGAAAAGGCGTGCCGCCAGGGCATCGCCGCGCTGGCGGTGATCCATTCCTACCACTTCGCGGCGTTGTGGCCGGAGGTCGAGGTGCTCGCCGAGATGGGACTCGTGGGGTTTGCCTATGTCAGCAGTATGAGCTATATGGCGCCGGCCGGTGGAGTCAGCCCGCTCTATGGGACCAATCCGATGGCATTTGCCTGGCCCCGCGCCGGTCAGTTGCCGTTGGTCTTCGACCAGTCTGCGAGTGCGAGCGCCCGCGGCGAGATCCAGATCCACCAACGCGATGGCCAACCGATTCCCGCGGGGTGGGCCATCGATGCTGAGGGCCGGCCGACGACCGATCCGACTGCGGCCCTGGCGGGGGCACAATTGCCGTTTGGCGGTTACAAAGGCGCGGCGATTGCTTTGATGATTGAGTTGCTGGCCGGGGCGCTGATCGGCGATGTGTTTAGCTTTGAAGCGTCCGAGATGGACAATGACGATGGGGGTCCGCCCATCGGTGGGGAGTTTCTGATCGCGATTGACCCGATTCACTGTGTGGGTCATGGTGACCGTCAGACCCAACTGGCGCGTGCGGAAAAGCTGTTTGCCGAAATCCTGGCGCAAGATGGGACGCGGTTACCCTCTGACCGGCGGTTTACAGCACGCAAACGGACGCCGGTCGAGGGCATCACGATTCCGCAGGCCCTGTATGACGAGCTGCAACAATTAGGCCGCGGGTAGGCTGGGGTTTTATGCCGGCCACTGCCAGTCAAAGGGGGCGTAATGCCCGTTTCTGCCGCTGTTGTCCCAACGCATGCCGTGATCGGTGTACGTACTCTTGGTGCCTTTCGCTAAAGCGAGAGTCGAACTGACTGGGTGTGCCGTGTGCGTCAGGGTCATGACGTCATCTTGGCCCCGCGCCTGAATGCCTTCCACGGTGAAGTCGATGATGTCTGGGATGGTGACACTGCGCGTGCGCCCGTCTTGGGTGTACGTGATCGGTACATAGCGGGTTCCAAGGAACGTCTCTGTGAGCCGAGCCCAGCGCGCCATCGGTCCGCCCATGTCGCCGGCGAGGATTTGCCGTAGCGCCTCGCGTTGCTCGGTATTGGCGCGCTCATCAATAGAGTTGTTCCTCAATAGCATAAGATCAGGTTCCCTAGCCCAGCCCAGATGCCCACCGAATCATCCTCAAA
>CBCXVS010000012.1:0-49489 GCA_965178525.1 uncultured bacterium
GACGGTGTTCGACTGGGCCATGTTGCCGGTGCCGAAGAGCGCGGTGGCGGCGCCGAAGACGGCGAACATGCACGCCAGCGCCTTGCCGGCGGCGGCATGCAAATCACGGCGGCGGGCTATGGCCAGACTCTCGTATGCCACTTCCTGTATCAGGGGGTGTGTGAAGGCATAGGTCGGCTCTGCAGTGTCAGCCTGAAACAGACACAACCCCTGGTGTTCTAAATCCGGCAAATGGGTTCGACAGTCGGCTGCGTCGTCCCACAGCGCCTCCAGCATCTGCGCTGTAAACGTCGGACCCAGGACTGCAGCCGTCTGGATAAGCTGCCGCGACGGCGCCGGGAGCTGGGCCATGCTCGCGGTCACCACGTCCCATAACGTCTCGGGCAGATGCGCCTCATCTTGCCGTTCCCGCTGCTCTGCAACCACCCGGGTTAAGATTTCTAAAAAGAGCGGATGGCCTTGCGCCTGCGCCTGCATGCTGTGCAACAATGCTTCTGACTCACTGTCGGGCGAGAGGACGGCGCGCAGAAGCGCCTCACTATCTTCCGGCGCAAGCGGCGCGAGCGCCACATGGGTGACCGCGGACTGCGGCAACCATACAGGCCAGGTCTCGGCATGAAGGCTCAGGATCAGGAGGAGAGACGTATGCGGTATTTCTTGAGCTAACGCGGTCAGCACATCTGCAGAGGAGGGATCAATCCACTGCACATTCTCAATCGCCATCACGATGGGCTGTTGCCGACTGCCCTGCAGGAACAGTTGATGTATGGCCGCCAGCGTCCACGCCTTGCGAACATCTGCGCGCAGTTCCGCGGACGGCTGTGTCCCTTCGGTCAGGCCAAGCAGCGCCAGCAGATACATCGCGCGTGGCAACGCCTCTTCGCCCCCCACCTCTTGGAGCCGCTGGCGTACTTTTGTGGCCATCACGGTAGGCGTGTCGCCCACGGCAATATCGCAGTCTTGCCGGATGATGTCACGCACCGCGCCGTACGGGATGGTGCGGCTGTCAACGTCACATGTGCTTCGCACCGATGTCAGGGACTGCCGCGGCAGGGCGTGATAAAATTCCGCCAGCAGACGCGACTTACCGATGCCGGGCGCCCCTTCGAGCACCACAATGCGTCCGTGTCCCTGCTGCGATTCATCGAGCAGGGTGTGGAGGAGCTGCAGTTCACGCTCCCGACCGACGAACGGACTCGGAGCAGGCGGCGCTGCAGGCGGGAGGTCGTAGGCCGGCGCCGGGGCAACCTGCGCCGGTACGATAAAGCGAAAGCCACGCCCTTGCACCGTCCTGATGATGGCTTGCGTGCGCCCGTCATCCCCAACGGCCTGCCGCGCTTCTTTGATGCACGAACTCAACCGCCATTCACTGCCCTGTTGGTCGGGCCACAGATATTCGAACAGCTCGTTCCGCAGAACCACACGATCGCGCTGCTCGATCAGATACACAAGCGCATCGAACACCTTCGGCCGCAGCCGGACGAGTTCGCCATTGCAATGAAATTCATAGCGCTGTGTGTCTAGCGTACAATTCTCGAAGGTATAACGCACCGGCAATCGTCCTCGCTGGCCTGAAAAAATGTCAAAAAAATTGCAAAGAATCTCCACAAAAGTATCACAAAAACTTCAAGCTCTCCATCACACTCCAAGCTACAATAAGCGTTCTGATATGTCCTAGGCAAGCATAAAAACAAACCTAGCTAGGCCATACCTATAAGGCAGAGCATAGGTAGCGTTAGGGCAAACGTGCAACCTCCACCTCTCAGTCACGGTCGACGTTTACGCACACTTCCCAGCCCACTCGATCTCTATTTTAACCCCGGCTCTTGTCGCGTCATCTTACGACCTTTCCGGCTCAACAGCAAATTGACACCTATACGAGCTGGTATTACTATGCCTTGCCCACAGCCTGCCCGGCGTAGGCCGTATCGCGCTGTGGGGCGTTCCGCTAGGGTATCAAGCGTGACGATACCCTGGGGATTGGACTCTCCTTAGGGAAGGAATCGCGTGGCATGGAAGAGGTATTCGGGGTCGCTCGCCATACGCATCAGGACCAGGGGTCACACCCTGTCGCGCCCTTTATTGGCCGCCGACAGGAACTCGGCCAAATCAAGCAGTGCTTGCAGGACGTCTTGCGTGGTCAGCCGCGTGTGGTGCTCGTGCAGGGCGAAGCCGGTATTGGCAAGACACGGTTTCTTAAAGAAGTCCAGGAAGCTGCGACCTACCAGGGAGTGCAAATCTGTGCCAGCCGATGCCATGAAGACTTGATTCTGCCCTATTTTCCGTTTGTCGACACCTTGCTTTCACAGTTCGAACAAAGTCTGGGCCATGCCGTCTCCCCGCTCAATGCCGACGTGGCCGTTATCCGCCGGTTACGCCACCGTGGCAGTGGGACCTCCTTTCCGGCTGCGCCTCACGCTCCGGAACGGGGGGAGCAGGAGAAGCTGCGCTTCTTCCTTGCTGTCTCACGTGCCACCATGACCTTGGCCCAGCAGCAGCCCATGCTGTTCGTCGTGGATGATCTGCATTGGGCCGATCAGCCGTCCTTAGACTTGTTTGCGTACCTCGTGTTTCGCATGGCTGACACGGCCACACAGGCCGCCCTCCCGCTTTGTATCATGGGCACCCATAGGCCGGTGGAATCCGAGACCCGTCTGGCCCGCTTTATCGCCCGGTTCCAGCGTGAGAGTTTGTACCAATCCCTGGAGCTCTTCGGTCTCAACGAATCGGATATGCGTGAGTTGTTGCACAGCCTCGGTGTGATGCGGCCTTCCTACCAATTTTTCGGCACGCTCAACAACGCGACGCATGGGAATCCTCTGTTTACCCAGGAGATCGTTCATCACCTGGTGCACAAAGGGGCACTGCAAGAGCAGGGTGGCTATTTGGTTGCAGACACCGCTTCGATGGCGACGTTGCAGCTTCCTGAGCGCGTCACAGACGCGATTGCGATCCGCCTGCAGTCCCTCAGCGAGGACCGCAGGCAAATTCTCACCCTGGCTGCTTTTTTGGGTGAGCGCTTCTCGTTGCACCTGCTGCAGACCGTGAGTGAAATGCCGGAAGACACGTTGCTCGATGTCTTGGAAGAGGGGATACGACAGCACGTCCTGCTGAACGAGGACCAGAGTTTCCAGTTCGCTCATCCCTTGACGCGCCATGCGTTCTACAATGCCCCGAGTACCATGCGGCGCCAACGTATTCACTTGCGGATCGCCCAAGCTCTCGAACACCTCTATGGCAACAGCCTAGAGGCCCATATGCTGGAGGTGGCCTATCACCTGATCGGAGCCGGCCCCATGGCGGACGCGAAGACCGTCATGATGTATGCCCGCCAGGCCGGCGATCAGGCCTTTGCGATGTTTGCCTGGAGCGATGCGGCCCAGTACTACGAAGCCGCCTTGGCAGCGGCAGAACTCACCGGCAACGTGTCTCCACACCATCTCGCCACCCTCCACTACCAGGCCGGACAGGCTTACCAGCGTGCGACGGACGCCGGTCCCTGTTTACATCACTATGATAAAGCCATCGAGGCGTACCGACGGGTCGAGGACGTGCGAGGACAAGCGCAAGCTCTCATCGAGAAGACCCGTCTTTATTAGGGTTGTTCCCCAATAGTTAATGAGGTAGGCTATCCTCCCCCAAACGATGGAGGGAGCCCAGCCAGGTCATTGGTTATCCGAGATGATCGGCAGATGAAAGCCTTAACCGGTGTGTCTCAGACGCAATTTGACTTCTTGCTGCCCGCCTTCAGCCACGTCTATCAACAGGCTCAGCAAAAACGCTATGAGGAGGGTGTCCAAGCTGGCAAACGCAGCCGAAAGCCGGGTGCAGGTATCAAAGGCAAATTACCCACTCTGTCAGACAAACTCCTGTTCGTTCTATATTATTACAAGACGTATCCGACGTTTGATGTTCTTGGTGCACAATTTGGTATGGTACGTTCGAAAGCGAATGAAAATCTCCATAAGCTCTCTCCCATCCTGTATGACACGTTAGTGCAGTTAGACCTCATGCCTTATCGAGAGTTGAAGACCCCAGAGTCGTTGAGGGAGGCGTTGTCAGGTGTGGATCAACTGATTATTGATGCGACTGAAAGAAGCTATCGCCGGTCACAAGATGAGACGACCCAACGTGAACACTATAGTGGTAAAAAAAAGCCATACGCTGAAAAATACAGTGATGTCGATGCCGGATAAATGGATCGTCTTTCTGGGCCGTACGTTTAGTGGTCACAACCATGATTACAGCATGTTAAAACAAGAGTTCCCACCGGACTTAGACCGGTTTAGTGACGTAGAAGTTTGGGTGCACCTGGGTTATCAGGGGATTCAGTCGGACTACAAAGGCGAAATGCTTGAGATTCCACACAAGAAACCCCGGAAGAGCAAGACGAATCCGACTCCAGAATTGACGGCGGAGCAGCAGGCGGCGAATTATGCCGTGAGTCAAGTTCGCATCTTGATCGAACATGCCATCGGCGGTATGAAGCGTTTCAACATTTTGGTGCAGCGTTTCCGCAACCGCAAAGATCACTTTGAGGATGATTCGGTGGGCATCTGGGCTGGGCTAGGGAACCTGATCTTATGCTATTGAGGAACAACTCTATTATATGCGTGCGGCGGTTTCGAAGCTGTTCAAAGATCAACGCCTCACGCGTCTTCTCGGCAAACCGAGCACCGGACTGAGTATTGGCAAATAAATGATACAGACTATAGTCCAATACCACCGTCAAGATATAAAACACGATCTCACTGTAACGGGTTGAACTCAGCTTTTTCACCTTGGAAATCGGGCGTACCTACGACGGCATGATGATTGCGATTCCTGCGCCGCATTGGACGTTCTTTCGAGAGCTTTCGGACCGAGGGTTCGCCGCTGCGTTGCGTGAGTTGGCGTCATCGGTGAAGCTGTCGAGATATCAGAAACATCCTCGCGGTCCCAAGAAGAAGTCGCCTAAACGAACCGCGTATCAGAACGGACAGCACGTCTCGACCGCCAAGGTGCTTGCGCAAAGTCGCTCGCCCTGCAACCGTCTGGCCAAACCACCCGCATCATCTGGGCGCTCAGGGTCACACCCGATCCCACTCCAACACCGCCCATACCACCCCGGCCACGTGCCGCCACTCTGAGAGAGCCCAAGCCCCACAAGCCGACAGGGCCAGGTCGCGGTTCTGCCAGAGCCCGCTGGCCGTGCCCATCCCTGGCGCCAAACCCCTCTGACGACGACTCCCCCACTCCGGCTACACCCCATCGCCATCCCCCACGACAAGCCCCTGGCCATCCCCAAGCCCTTCGACAAACCCGGCTTGGCACCGAGGCGGATGCATCCCATAGGGCGTCACCGGATCGGTCGCCATCGTCCAATGCCGCGGCTAGGGGGTAGGGCCATCCCTTTCAGGGGTAGGTTTTTGACCAAGCGGATTTGACTCCCCTCCTTGTGGCATACTGCGGGATATCCCAACACCCGCAACCCCAAGGAGGGAAGCCATGTTTTGCCAGACGACTTTCGACCCTTGGCATGCGACCATCATGACCCATTTGCCCCATCTGAGCAAGACCCAGGCCACTGGCTTAGCCCTGTGGAGCCTGGGCATGGTGTTGGCGCGATCGTGTGCCCTCACCGCCGTCAGCGCCTTTTTGGCTGAGGGCTTGCAGCAGAAAGACAATACGGTGCGGCAACGCCTGCGCGAGGGTGTTACGAGGCGCCGGCCAAACGGGGCCGCAAACGCCAGGAGGTGCGCGTCGACACCTGTTTTGCCCCCTTGCTGGCGTGGGTGCTGAGTTGGTGGGCGGGCACGCAACTGGCTATCGCCCTGGATGCCACGACCTTCGCGAGCCCGTTTGTGGTGTTGGCCATCAGCGTGGTCTATCGCGGCTGTGCCATTGCCGTGGCCTGGGTGATCCTGGAGGCCGGCAAGAAACCGGCGTGGCGCCGCGAGTGGCGGCGCATGCGGCGGCAGTTACGGCCCGCCGTACCCCGTGGCAGGACGGTGATCGTGCTGAGAGATCGGGGCTTGTATGCGCGCTGGTTGTTTCGGCGTATTGTGCGCTTGGGGTGGCATCCCTTTTTATGGATCAACAACGGCGGCACGTTTCGGCCCGAAGGTTCGCCGCTTTATCGGCCGCTGACGAGCTTGGTACCCGAGGTGGGCACGTCGTGGAGCGGTCGCGGCACGGCCTTTAAAGGACGAGGGCGTCAGCTAGACTGCATGCTGTTGGCGCGCTGGGATGCGGGGCACAAAGCCCCGTGGTTGATCCTGACCGATTTGCCCCCCGAGGCCGGTGATGCCTGTTGGTATGGGCTGCGAGCTTGGATCGAACGGGGCTTTAAGGTCACCAAACGCGAAGGCTGGCAGTGGCCGCGGACGCGCATGAGTGATCCAGGACGTGCGGCCCGGCGGTGGCTGGCGGTGGCCGTGGCAACGTTATGGCTATTGAGCGTGGGGGGTGACGCGGATGAGAGGGTCCCAGAGAGCACGCTTGACGATGTCACGGCGCTGTGTCCGCCGGGGTGCCGGCGTCGGCGGAAGACGCGCCTACGGCTGGTGAGTGTATTTCGCCGGGGTTGGATCAAGCTGATTGTCGCCTTGATCGGCCAGGAGCCGCTACCCCAGGGCCGTTTTGTGCCAGAGCCATGGCCGAGGGCGCCTGTGGCCGACGAGGCCGATGCCATCGAGGCGGCCGAGGCATGCCTAAGGCCACTTGAGAGGCCGTGAGGCGGACCGTTGGGGGCTCAGGAGACGTACAGAAGGGTCAATGGAATCTACACTGGTGAAAAACCTACCCCTGAAAGCGCCAGCTACCCTCACGCCATCGATTGAATCCCCATAGACACGTGCCAGCTCATCGAGCGACGCGGCTACGTCCAATGCGTCTTATCCATCATGCGACGGACTCCGTGAAATGACAGAGGGGATGGGTATGCCCGCACGACGGATAAGACCCTCTTCATTTGCGCGTGCCCATGGCACCAATCCGGACATCGAAACCCGTATGTCAACAAACAACCCCTCCGGCCGTATCGGTGAGCCGGAGGATATCGCCGAAGCCGTCATCTGGTTCTCTTCGGATGCTGTCTCCTTTATAGTAGGGCATACGCTAGCTGTGGACGGTGGTATCCTCGCCCAGTGAGCTACACGCCATCATCGCCTTACAGCTCGCATGGTCATCTTGTTGGCCTTGCAGACAATCTCTGGTATCTTGCAGAGATTGGGGCGGGACATGATGATGCAACGTTGTCCCATCATAGGCACAGATAGGAGGATGAGAGATGGTCTACGATTTTCGTATGTATACGCTGAAACCCGGAGGGATACCGGAGTATATGGCAGCGGTGAGAGAGGTCGGCAAGCCGGTACGCGATAAATATGGGGTCAGGCTTGCCGGGTGGTATTATAGCGAGATCGGCGATCTGAATCAGGTGGTCCATATCTGGGCCTATAACGATTATGAACATATGGATGAAATGAAAGCCAAGGTGGCAGCGGATCCCGACTGGAGGGAGAAGTATATCCCGCGTGTGCGTCCGCTCATTGTCGCGCAGAAGACCTACGTGATGTTGTCGCCGAATTTTGCGCCGCAGCCTTAGCGCGTTGCTCCCACCCTTTTCTATACATGAAAAGGGTGGACGCGCATCGAAGAGGAGACCGCGCATGGCGTCAGGTGAATTTGTGGACCTGTTGAGCCGAAATCGTACGACTGGCCATGGATGTGGCGCCCTATGGCCAGTACCAGGCGATGGCGGCGTCGCCGTTGGCGTCCGGGCGGCTCAATCCGCCGGAGATCTGCCTCAGCTATGCAACACCGGCACAGATGGTTTTGTTCATCAATAGCTTGCAGTGGAGCGGATATCACAAATTGCAATGGGGATGCGTGGGTGAGTCGGCCTATGCTGATTCCTGGGGCCGCGCTTTGGCCACGGGCGAACCGAGTCTGTCGATTCCGTGTTATGCAGATCAGCGCTACGGTGGTGTCATGGAAGATGAGTTGCTCATGGCGTTGCTGCCGCGCTATCTGCCCAAAATCATCGAGAGATTGGCACATTTATCCGCCAATGGACTGCGCTATCCGATTCTGCAATACGACATCCAGAGCGATGCTCAGGACGCAAAGGGACACGAAAATGAGCTCGAAGACCCAAGTCTCTCATGCCCCTGCTGCTAGCCTTGTCTGCGGCGGGTCACTTCGTGTCTCGTTCCAATTTCAGTGAGACCGAATTCATGCAGTACCGCTGCCCCGTTGGCGCCGGCCCGTCGTTGAAAACGTGCCCGAGATGAGCATCACACTGGCTGCATAGAACCTCGGTGCGGCGCATGAAAAAGCTATTGTCTTGTTCGTACTCGACGCACGCTTCGTTCATAGGAGCCCAGAAGCTCGGCCAGCCGGTTCCGGAATCGAACTTGGTGTCGGAGCTGAACAGGGGATTACCACAACACACGCAGCTGTACGTCCCAGCGTCTTTGCAATCGTGATACTCGCCGCTGAAGGCGTATTCGGTCCCCTTTTTGCGGCACACCTTGAATTGCTCCGGTGTGAGCTGCGCTTTCCACTCTTTCTCGGTCTTCTGAATTTTCTCCGGCATTCTCTTCGTCTCCCCGTGAAGGCCATGGTGATCTGGCAACCGATAGTATTGTATACCGCATATTCGCCGGAAATGGAAGACGAAGGCGTCTTGATGCATACACGGCCGCTCAGCCGCGGGTCTGCCGGCATGTCCTGGCTTGATTAGAACACGCGTCAAGAGTATGATCGACGCACGACAGCCAATACCGGTACACGAGGAGAAGGCATGAAAGCAGCCGTCTATCATGGGCCACGCGACATCCGTGTGGAAGAGGTGAATCGGCCAGACATTGCGGACGAAGAAGTGTTGGTGCAGGTTCGGGCCTGTGGCATTTGCGGGTCTGACTTGCACTTATATCGCCTGGGCATGTTCGAGGCCTTGGGGCGGCCGGTCGAGAACGAGCGCATCATGGGGCATGAATTGAGCGGTGAAATTGTGCAAGTCGGCTCGAAGGTCGAGGGGTTCCGCGTTGGAGATCGCATCACCGGCGTGGGCTCTGGCGGTTTCGCCGAATACGTGCCCGTCCCCATCAGCGAGCGTAGCCCTCATCTTTTGCCGGACAATATCGGCTTTGACGAAGGCGCAACATTAGAGCCGCTCGCGACCTCGCTACACGGCATTGAGTTAGCGCAACTGGCCACAGGGGAGACGGTGGTCATCTTGGGAGTCGGTATCATCGGGCTCGGCTGTGTGCAGGCGATCCGGGCTACGGTCGATTGCCGTATCATTGCCGTTGACGCCTCGGCCAAACGCCTGGAAATGGCGCAAGCGTTGGGCGCGGATACGACGGTAAATTTGACGGAGGCCGATCCCGTCGAGGCAGTCATCTCGTTAACGGGCGGCGCCAAACCGGTTGAGCGTTTCGGCATCCGTGGTGGGAACGCGGATGTGGTCATCGATTGTGCGGGTGCGCAGGCATCCCCAAATCAGGGTTTGGCGATGCTGAAACAGCAGCACGGCCGTCTCGTGGTTGTCGCTCTGTTCGAGCGTCAGCCGGAATTGGATTTCAATCAGGTCGTGCGCAAGCATGTTTCTATCCATGGGTCATGGACATGGACAGGGGCCGATTACCGGCAGGCGGTCGCCTTGGTCCGGAGTGCCCGTGTCAATCGCACACCACTGATTTCCCATGCCTTCTCACTCGACGAGGCGCCACATGCCTTTGCGACACAGGACCAGCCCGATGCAGCTATCAAAGTGTTACTGAAACCCTAGAACAAATGCGGAGTGCGGAATAGAAGACACGCAATGTCAGCACGTATACAGACAATTCTTCATGTATTAACCTCCATCAAGGCTGTTGCCGTATTGTGCCTTGTCCGCAGCTTTACCCATGCAAATTTTTCCATTCCGCATTCCGAAATCCGCATTCCGTATTCCATGAGGGGGTATCCATCTTGAGCCAATCGCAAGAGCGTGCGCCCGATGTGGTCATCATGTTTCAAGTGTTGTATGACACGCCCACAGGCGACGTATGCCTCACGGTCTTGGGCTATACGAGTGACGCGGCGGCACGGGGCGTGCAGTGTCAGATTGGGCATCGCCCGTCAGGTGGCGCCGAGCAGCGCTCAGCCCCCATGAGTCTCGATGCCGTGATGGAAACTGAGACCAGGGCGGCTGTCCTCGATGGCGATGCGCTCTATCTACGCGTCCTCGACACGGACGGGCATGATCTCGCCGTGTCAAAAATCGATGAAGCCAAGTGGCCACGGGATGCGACGCCGACAACCGTGCAGACCAAGTCGTACTGGCTCTATGTGCCACCACAAAACCTGGCACGATAGGAGTATTGTCCCTATGTCTGAAGCACTCCACCGCGCTACCGAGGCGATGACAGAGGCCGATCTTCCACGTATGGTCCTCGACAAGATCGATCTACCATCTGGGTTACAGGATTTTATTCCTTACCGCGGGCAGTATCTGGATAACAAGACGATGGCGGAGCAGGGTGTACCTGGCAGTAGTGCCGAGCGCTTTCGTGCCGTGGGACGCCTGACCGGTTATCTGCAAGACTTCAAGGCGCCTGAGCCGGAAGGAGTTACGATTCCCATGGGCTACGACCTCATGGCTGCGACCGTGGTGCACCTGTTTGAGGATCCTCAGGGGGTTTCGCGCTGGATTGAGGAGATCTTTCTGCACGATTTTGAATCGAATGTCGACAAGGAATTCCATCCTGGGCAGCGCCTCCTCGTTGCCGAGCGTCTGCGGTTTGAAGGTTTTGCGGATGAAGCAGCCGGCCTCCGCGTCATGCAGAGTGCGGAGGATGGCGCGTTCTCGTCGACCGTCGTCGACCTACGGGTCGGGTGCGTCCTGGGTGTAGCATACATCGCCACGCTCGGCAACTATACCCGGCGCGAATTGGTGCAAGAACTCGGACTCGCTCTGGAACGCAAGATTGTCCGTGTGGTCCTAGGGGATTTGTAACCCGTTTCCATGAGACCTGATGCGTGGTGTTGTGGGTAGCACCGCAACCGGAGATGTCGGTGGAGCGTGTCTCATAGAAACAGTCTTATCTAACGAGGTATTGCCGGTGGGGTGTGGCCCCCTCCGACAATACCTACACAGCAAAATCCGTGGGTACGTGGATTGCCCTGTTGAAGAAGAGTTGGAAGGTCTGCCCATACCGGGCAAACAGATCGCGGCTGAGAAAGTCCGTCGCCGCAATATAGATGGGGTGATCCATGAGCGTGAGGCGATTGAGTGTGTGCTCCAAATCCGGACCATTATTGTCCTGAATATTGCGGATCATATCGATCCAGGTCTCATGCGACGCCTGTATGGTGAAATCGACGTCGGCATCCGTGCCAGGCTCGAGTTCTTGCACCTCGGTACAATTATATTCTTCAAAAACGAAGCGAAAGAGGTGATGGGTGTGGACAGGCGTCGACGGCTGCACCTCTAGGGCCCAGATGACATCGGCGTACCCGAGGCGCTTGAAGGCCGTCTCATTCTCGTTCATAAGGCGTACCAACTCCTGGAACCACTCCAGGGAAGGAAAGGTGATCATGCGACTCCCTCTATCAGACAGGCAAATGACAACACCTACCCCCAGCAGGTGAGGCATTAGATGATATTGATATCCTTTGCCTCCTTCAGGATACAACGGTCCTGACGATCGATGCCGATAGAATGGCAGCGCTGGAGATATTCTTGCACGATTTTCTTGCGCAGATAGCCGAATTTTTCCATGCCTTCGTCCATATGCGCTTCACCGCCACCCAGAAGGATTAAGAGGGGCTCAATTTGTTCCGGTGTGGCGCCGAGTTCCAGTGTCCGCTGCTCAGCCACGTCTAGTGCTTCATGAATTTCGTCGATACGATCGGGATCTTCCTCAATCAGCTTACGCAATTGCAGACAGCCAAAGGCCACATGGCGGGATTCGTCCTGTGCACAGAGACGGAAGATATGTTTTTCCGCCTCATTTTGGGCAATCATCTCGCCCATGCGGAAGAGGGTCAGCACCCGGCCTTCGCCGAACAAGTGCAGGCGCGCCAGCATTTGCGAGAACGAGCCCAGATCGAAGATATACTTCAAGCCTTCTTCCACTTCTTGCGAACACTTGCCCAAACCGCCGCCATTGGCCAGAGCGCGTTTGCGGAAGACTTCCAGGTGACGTGCTTCATCCATCACTTGTGTCGCCATGAAGAGTTTGGTCTCGTGGTAGGTATTGTTGATCTGGCCCAACCAGCCGCCCGGCACGTCACCTGCGATAAATTCCACCTCGGTGAAGAACGTACAGAGTTGGCTCATCGCATGCTCAATATCCCGAGGGAGTGGCTCGAGGGTATGCCACGGAATATCTCGGGTTGAACTCCACTGCCGGGCCACGGCTTCCTCATAGAGCTTGCCTAGATTCTCCGCCCACACTTCGCCTCGGGTATTGAGCGTGTAGCCCATACTCGGTAACTCAGCCGGATCGAAATCGGCGCCACGCGGCGCAAAGCTGAGAGAAGCACTGGCGTCTTCGGGAATCACGCCATACGAGCCCATATTGATGTCGTTCAGAGTCAATCCGCGCTTACTCGGCTGGGCTTTGATCCCCCACTCGGAGTTGACGTGCATCCAACTTAGATCGTATTCGCCATTGCGCAACTGCTCGCGATAAGCTTCTGTACGCGCACTCATGTTCTTATCTCCTCATCTAGGATGTCGTACTGACTCCTCACTCAGCCGAGGTATATAAATGGACCCAATGAATGCATACAGGATGCACAGTCATTCTTGTAATAAGAATCGTATTCTAAAACAAGCCTACTGTATGAACAATGACTTAACGATTCGTGCACGAGTGTGGTGCAGGGGTGGCGAGTCCGGCGCCCGCAACAGCCCTCACTGCGTGGCGGTTTGATGGCTTGACAGGCTGAGTAACCCTTCCTATAGTCCCTCACGGCCAACTTGGCGGTCTTGTGCTCACTGCTCGCTGGAAGGGAAATGTATGAGTGTGGTGAAAGTCATCGAGCTTATTGGTGAATCGCCGCATGGCTGGGAAGCGGCGATGAAAGAAGTCGTGGCCGAAGCGCAGAAAACCCTGCGGGGTATCACGCGCATTGGCGCCAAAGAATTTGACGTCCGTTTACGGGAGGACAAAATCGACGTCTACCGTGTGCGGGCCGAGGTGTCATTCCGCCTCGAGCGCTGAGCGTGTACGCCTACCATCCTTTCCCCAGCCCTCTCCCGAGCCCGGGAGAGGGGAAAATCGCTGTGCCAACGTACGTTCCGTGTGTTGTCAGGCGCGTCTTGAACGAGCAGACCATCCGGATGCCGGTAGGTGGACTTGTACCTCAGGCCCTGTCCCAGTGCTTGACGTTTGATGTTTTGCCTAGTAGCATGGCCCTCCGAGCATGCTTTCCGCATATAGAAGGAGGAAGCTCCATGCGCTACATCGCGCAAAGGATACTACTCTATATTCCCATGATTATCCTAGTGACGATCCTGGCTTTTGTGCTCATGCGCGTCATCCCTGGGGATCCGGCCCTGATGATTCTAGCGGGCGTCACAGGAGAAGGGTCTTTCACCAAAGAGGACCTGGCCAACTTGCGGCGTGAGCTGGGTACGGACCGTCCCATTTATGTGCAGTATGGCCGCTGGATGTGGAATCTGCTGCGTGGTGAACTGGGGACCTCGATGTTCTACCGTACGCCGATCGAGGAGGAACTCGGTCCCCGCATTCCCGCTACATTCGAACTGGCGCTGTTGGCTATCCTCATGAGCGTCGTGCTGGCGGTGCCCCTCGGCGCCCTGTCGGCAGTGAAGCAAGATAGTCTGCTGGACTATGCCGCCAGAGTATTTACTTTTGCGGGAATCAGCATTCCGATATTTGTTATTGGGCTCGTGGTCATTTATCTGTTGGTCCGTCTGTTCAACTGGTTTCCTCCCCTGGGATATGCTAAGCTTTGGGAGGACCCATGGATCAATCTGCAACAGATGTTCTTCCCAGCCATGACCCTGGCATTTTTCGAGTTGAATTTCACGGCTCGAGTCACACGCTCGGCCATGTTGGAAGTCCTGCGTGAGGACTACATCAAAACCGCGCGGTCGAAGGGGCTTCGGGAACGGCGTATTATCCTCTTCCACGCCCTCAGGAATGCATCGCTCCCTATCATTACGGTGTCCGGGTGGTCTCTAGCGCGCCTCCTGGGCGGCACGATTATTATCGAGAAGATCTTTCTCGTACCTGGCATGGGCACGCTTCTGCTCGATGCCATTACGGGCAGAGATTACACGTTGATCCAGTCTACCGTCCTGGTCTATGCGGTTGTGGTACTCACCGCGAATCTCGTGGTGGATGTCATGTATTCCTGGCTCGATCCGAGGATTCGCTATGCATAGAGTACAAAACGGCGCGGTCCTACCCCTCCGGGACACGCGTCCACGCCTTGGCTGGTGGCCGGCCCTGGGGACTGCGCTCGTGACGTTTGCCAGAAAGCAGCCCTTGGGCGTGATTGGGGCTGTTATTCTGTTTGGGATCCTGCTGCTGGCGTTTTTTGCTCCGGTCATTGCGCCATTCGATCCCTATGAAGTGCACGTGCTGTATAAATATGCGCCTCCCGGGGCTGTTTTGCAGGAAACTGGGCAGCATTTCTGGCTCGGTGCAGACCAATTGGGTCGGGATACGTTGAGCCGTCTCGTCTATGGGGCGCGAATTTCGCTGTATGTGAGTCTGATCAGTGTGAGTATCGGTGTGACCTTTGGGGCGTTGATTGGCATTGCCAGTGCGTACTTCGGAGGCAAGGTGGACTTGATCACCCAGCGGCTGGTCGACACGGTCATGGCCTTCCCGGCGATTATCTTGGCACTGGCGGTGGTCTCGGTTTTTGGTGCCGCCCTACGCAATGTCATCCTGGCCTTGGTCGTCTTTCTGACGCCAGCGGCGGCGCGCGTCGTCCGCTCGCAAGCGCTCGCGGTCAAGGAGATGGACTATGTGTTAGCGGCACGGGCGATGGGCGCGACGTCCTGGCGCGTCATTTTTTACCATATGGTGCCGAACTGCACGGCGCCGTACATCGTCTTTGCCACGGCAAACCTAGGATTTGCCGTGGTCGTCGAAGCGGCTCTGAGCTTTCTGGGCGTCGGCACACCGCCCGATGTGCCTTCCTGGGGAGGCATGTTGTCCATCACGGGGCAAAAGTATGTGGAGGTTTCGCCTTGGCTCGTGGTCTTTCCCAGTGTGGCGGTGTGTTTTGCCGTATTTGGCTTCAACCTGTTAGGGGATGCGCTCAGAGACGCACTCGACCCGCGGCTCAAGGGTTTGCAGGAGCAATAATAGGCCCATTACGTCCCGTGTTCCGAGTGACTTTCCCTCTTGCTTCCGCTCTGTCGGATCAAAGCACATCCACTCACGAGCGCACAGTTGGGCTTGGCACTTTGCTTGACACCATGTAGACTATGGCGTCTGGCCTTGAGGTTGACATCGTAGCTGAGCCGATCATAGCCGCACACGGGAGTTCCTATGAAATTCGGGTTTCTCATCGATCACCGTAAATGTATCGGATGTCACGCTTGTAGTGTGGCATGCAAGGAAGAACATCAGGTCCCGCTCGGGGTCTACCGGACTTGGGTGAAGTACGTTGAGAAGGGAGAATTTCCCCATACACAGCGCAATTTTACCGTGCTCCGCTGCAATCATTGTGAAGACGCGCCGTGCGTCACCATTTGTCCGGTCACAGCCTTGTACAAGCGTCCGGATGGGATTGTCGATTTCGATTCAGATGTGTGTATCGGTTGTAAGGCCTGTATGCAAGCGTGTCCCTATGACGCCCTCTATATCGATCCGAACACGGACACCGCCGCCAAGTGCAACTTCTGTGCGCATCGCGTTGAAGTCGGGTTGCAGCCTTCCTGTGAGGTGGTCTGTCCGACACAGGCGATTGTCTCCGGCGATCTCGATAACCCGAGCACCCAGATTGCGCAGCTGACCACACGTGAGCCCGTGCGTGTACGCAAACCGGAAAAGGGAACGGTCCCGCAACTGTTTTACATTGACGCAGACGAACACAGCCTGACGCCAAGCGCCACGAGTCAGCCACGCGATTTTGGCATGTGGTCGCAGGTCGCACAGCCACAGATTACCGAGACGTCGATGCCGCTGCTAGGCCTGTCATCGGGCTTGCCCGAACCGGGGGACGCCTTTTCCTTGCATGATCTGATACCGAAACAACCACGCACGGTCTATGATGTCGCCCACGCCGTGCCTTGGGGCCGCAAGGTCAGTCTCTATATCTGGACCAAATCGATCGCGGCCGGAGCGTTCTTAGTAGGGGCTATCGGAGTGGGGTTGGAGCTCGTGCCCGATAATCCCTTGTTGACGTGGGCGCCGCCGATCTTGGCCCTGCTCTTTTTGCTCATGACCACCGGGCTCTTGATCTTCGATCTCAAACGTCCCGAGCGCTTTTATACCATTTTGACCCGGCCCCAGTGGCGCTCGTGGGTCGCCATTGGGGGATACATCCTATTGATCTACGGAGCGTTTGCCGGTTTGAGTGTGCTCATGGGAATGGTTGGCGCGACCGGTGTCCGTCATGTGCTGCTCTGGCCTGGCGGTGTTTTGGCGATTTTGGCCGCCATTTATACGGGTTTTCTGTTTGCTCAAGCCAAGGGGCGCGATCTCTGGCTCAGCCCCGCGTTGCCCGTGCACCTACTGGTCCAAGCCCTCTTGGCCGGGGCTGCGGCACTGGCTATTGTGGATGGGTGGGTCCCGTCAAACGCAGAGACCGCCCGTCTGTTGCACACCGTGCTGCTGTGGAGTCTTCTGGGTAATCTCTTCATGATCCTGGTCGGCGAGTTGTGGATGCCGCATGGGACACAAGACGCGGCCAAAGCCGCTATGCTCATTTTGCGTGGGCCGTATCGCAAGCTTTTTTGGGGGCTTGTCATCGGCCTGGGGCATATCGCGCCGCTCCTGCTGCTCCTCGTCGTTCCAGGCGTTCCCCTTGGCATATCCTTGCTGGCTGGGTGTTTTGCCTTGTTGGGCCTGTTCGTGTTCGAGCATCTCTGGCTGCTCGCCGGTCAATCGATACCACTGAGTTAGGACTGAGAACTGAGAACTGCGCATGATGGGCTGGACTATAGGAGTGATGCGACGATGTCAACACATGTCCCGTTAACGATCTCGGAAGGGCAGCTCACGAATTTTCCACCGGTCGAGCAGTGGGATGATTGGACCGAGTACGATCCGGCAGCATGGCCCAAGAAGGTTGCCAAGCACTATGCCTTGATTCCAACCATCTGCTTTAACTGTGAAGCGGGATGCGGACTGTTGGCTTATGTGGACAAGGAGAGCCAAGAGATTCGCAAATTCGAGGGCAATCCGGAACATCCCGGCAGTCGTGGGCGCAACTGCGCCAAAGGACCGGCAACGATTAATCAAGTGCACGATCCCGAACGCATTCTGTATCCGTTGAAACGATCGGGGCCACGCGGTGCAGGGCAATGGGAGCGAACGACTTGGGACGAGGTCCTCGAAACGCTTGCCATCCGAATTCGCCGTGCCCTGCAGGAAGATCGCCGTACCGAGGTGATCTACCACGTCGGGCGTCCGGGGCATGATGGCTACATGGATCGCGTGTTGCAAGCCTGGGGTGTTGATGGCCATAACAGCCATACCAACGTGTGTTCCTCTGGCGCCCGGCTGGGGTATACGTTGTGGCAGGGGGCGGACCGCCCGTCGCCGGATCACGCCAATGCTCGGTTTATTTTGATGTTGAGCGCCCATTTGGAAACCGGCCATTATTTCAATCCGCATGCGCAGCGTATTATCGAAGGCAAGATGGCCGGGGCAAAGATTGCCGTGATCGATACGCGGCTGTCGAACACCGCGGCCCGAGCCGATTACTGGCTCTCGGCCTGGCCCGGGTCAGAGGCGGCCATTCTTTTGGCCATGGCCCATGTGATTTTGCAAGAAGAACGCTACGACCGCGCTTTTATGCAGCGTTGGACCAACTGGGAAGCCTATTTGCGCTCCGAATATCCTGATGTCGAGGTGACGTTCGACAATTTCTTGCAGGCGATCAAGGCGTACTATGCGACGTATACGCCGGCGTTTGCCGAGCAAGAGAGCGGGGTGGAAGCAGCGCTGATCGTGCAAGTGGCTCGTGGTATCGCCCAGGCCGGGTCGGCTTTTGCCAGTCATGTCTGGCGCAACGCCGCCTCGGGCAACGAGGGCGGCTGGCAGGTCGCGCGCTGTCTCGAATTTCTCAGTGTGCTGACCGGTAGCATCGGGACGCGTGGGGGCACGTCGCCTAACAGTTGGGATAAATTTGTGCCAGCGCCTTTTGTGCGGCCGTCGCCGCAAAACGTTTGGAACGAGCTCGTGTGGCCCAAAGAATATCCGCTGTCGCACCATGAGATGAGTATTTTATTGCCGCATTTTCTCAAAGACGGCCGCGGGCGCGTCGACACCTACTTTACGCGGGTGTACAACCCTGTGTGGACGAATCCGGATGGTGCCTCGTGGCTCGAGGTGCTGCAGGATGAAGCGCAAGTGGGGCTGCATGCGACGCTGACGCCAGTGTGGAGTGAGACGGCCTGGTTTGCCGATTATGTGCTGCCCATGGGCAATGCGGCGGAGCGCCACGATCTGATGAGTCAGGAAACCCAGGCCGGCAGCTGGATTGGCTTTCGGCAACCGGTATTGCGCGTGATGCGTGAAAAACTGGGCCAGCCGGTACAGCGGACCTACGAGGCCAATCCGGGGGAGGTATGGGAAGAAGACGAATTCTGGATTGAGCTTTCCTGGCGTATCGATCCTGACGGCAGCTTAGGCGTACGGCAGTATTTCGAGTCACCGTATCGTCCCGGCGAAAAGCTGGCGATTGATGAGTATTACCAGTGGATTTTTGAGAACAGTGTGCCCGGTCTCCCGGAGGCGGCGGCGGCCGAGGGCTTAGCGCCATTGGCCTACATGCGCAAGTATGGCGCATTCGAGGTGGCGCGGGATACGTACAATATGCACGAAACCCCTCTCCAGGAAGCGCAGCTCACCGGAGCGGAGATCGATCCAGAGACGCACCTGGTCACGAAAGATGGCCAGGTCATCGGCGTTGAGGTCGATGGCACACCGGTGACGGGTTTCGCCACGCCCTCCCGTAAACTGGAATTTTTCTCCCCGACGATGAAAGCTTGGCATTGGCCTGAATATGTGGTGCCAACCTATATCAAGAGCCACGTGCACCGTGACCACATTGATCACAGTCAGGGCGAATACGTGCTTTTGCCCACCTTTCGCCTGCCCACACTTATCCATACGCGAGCCGGCAATGCCAAGTGGCTCTACGAAATTTCCCATACCAATCCCCTCTGGGTCCATCCCCATGATGCGGAACGCCTGGGGCTGCGCACCGGCGCGTTGGCGAAAGTCCGGACTGAGATCGGCTATTTTGTCATTCGTGTCTGGGTCACCGAAGCGATCCGGCCGGGCATTGTGGCCTGCTCGCACCATCTTGGCCGCTGGCGCTTAGCCAAGGAAACAGGAGGCGATCGCTGGTCTACCGCTTTGGCGGACTTGCAGCAGGTTGGGCAGGGGCAGTGGCGTTTGCGGCAGCTCGAAGGCATTATGCCGTTTACGAGTCCTGACCCCGATTCGGACCGGGTCTGGTGGAAGGATGCTGGGGTCCATCAGAATCTCACGTTCCCCGTGCACCCGGATCCGATCAGCGGCATGCATTGCTGGCACCAAAAGGTACGTATTGAGTCCGCCGGTTCTGACGACCGCTATGGCGATGTCTTTGTCGATACCAACCTCGCGTTCCGGATCTATCAAGATTGGCTGCAGAAAACTCGTCCGGCGCCCGGGCCGGATGATCTACGTCGCCCATTATGGATGCCGCGCCCGGTGAAGCCAGCCCCGGAAGCGTATCGTATACCTAGAACTTAAAAATACACTTGACATTCTCGGAGAATTGCGTTACGTATTATAGACATATAATCATATCGATGACGTTGCGCAATTCCTCTGCCATCTATATGGAATCAAAGAGAAAGGTGCATATTTCGTCTTAAGTTCGAGACTAGAATGGCTGATGGTTTGACCCATGATATTGTTTTGCCGGCTCACATATACTTTTGTGTTTGTGTGGTACTGTAGCGCAGTTCCTCTTGGATATGCTGGTGATTGGCTGCAAGCTGATTTTCCCTTGGGCAACTATGATCCTCTCCGGGTTTCACACCCGGACTGGGTCCATCTCTCGCTTCAGGCTGGCGAGTATCGTGCTGCAGTCGAACATAATGGCAGCAGCAGTGTGGCCCGAACCATGACGCTCATGCCCAGTATTCTCGTGACGCCTCCCCGGTGGCAGTGGCAACCATATATTGGCGCGGGGTTCGGATGGAGCATGGCGGAAATGGCTCCTGGTCATGTGCGGGTGCCGCTACAACTTGAAGAGAGTCTGGTCATGCATATTAGTGGCGGTATTGCCTATCGTCTTGGTCCAGACCTGGCTCTAACGAGCAGCGCCCGCTTTGCGCACTTCCGCACGTCTGGCCTGGTCGGACGGTTTGCCTCCCCAGATCTGCCCTTGAGCGAGGAAGGTCTCGATTTTAACACCTACTCGGTGCAGTTCGGGATCCGTCTCAACTATTAAGTCTCCGGATAAAATTGGATCAAAGTCGCAGCTAAGGCCTCCATGACGCGTTCGTAGTCACCAAGCCGAATCAAATCGAAACCTGTGCGTCCCTCAACCTCTAGCGGGAGAGGGAGAAGCGATAGAATAATGTGATGTTTTTATTGTGATGTTTTTATATGGATAATCATCGCAACGAAGCGTGCGAGGCCTAGACGAGGAGAACCAAAGGATGGTGGCATTTCGATTTCAAGAGATATTTGAGCACAGTGACGATACGACTGCATACCGTCAACTGACCTCTGACTACGTGTCGACGACCGAGTTCGAAGGGCGAGAAATGCTCAAAATTGAACCGCAAGCCTTGACCCTGCTAGCGCGTGAGGCAATGGACGATGTCGCGCATCTGTTGCGGTCGAGTCACTTGCAACAACTCGCCAAGATTCTCGACGATCCTGAAGCCTCGGACAACGATCGCTTTGTCGCGCTCGAACTCCTCAAAAACGCCAACATCTCGGCCGGTCGGGTGCTCCCCGGGTGCCAGGATACGGGCACCGCCATCGCGCTCGGTTATAAAGGGGAGAACGTCTTTACGTTCTGCCACGACGCCGAAGCCCTCTCCTCTGGCATCTATCAGGCCTATGATGAGCGCAACCTGCGCTATTCGCAGATGGCGCCCATCGACATGTACACCGAGAAAAACACCGGGACTAACCTCCCGGCACAGGTCGAACTCTACGCCGAACCGGGCAACGACTACCGCTTTCTCTTCATTGCCAAGGGCGGCGGCTCGGCCAACAAAACGTTTCTTTATCAAGAAACCAAAGCGCTGCTCAATCCACAATCGCTGATGCGATTCGTGGCCGAGAAGATCCGCACCATCGGCACCTCGGCCTGTCCGCCCTACCATCTGGCCCTGGTCATCGGTGGCACGTCGGCAGAGTTTACCCTGAAGGCCGTGAAGCTCGCCAGTTGTCACTACCTGGACGATCTGCCGACCTCGGGCAATGAGCTCGGCCGCGCCTTCCGGGACCGTGAGATCGAGGAACAAATCTTTCAGCTCTGCATCGAAACAGGTATTGGGGCGCAATTCGGCGGCAAGTATTTCGCCCATGACGTGCGCGTCATCCGCCTGCCGCGCCACGGTGCGTCGTGCCCAGTGGGGCTGGGGGTGTCGTGTTCTGCCGACCGGCAAATTCTCGGCAAGATCACCAAGGATGGTGTGTTCCTGGAACAGCTCGAAACCAATCCGGCGCAATATCTACCGGACATCACCGACGACGAACTCGGCAGTGATGTGGTGCAAGTTGACCTGAACCAGCCGATGCCTGAGATTCTGGCCGCACTCCGCCAGCATCCCGTGGCCACGCGCCTGTCCCTCACAGGGCCGATGATTGTGGCGCGTGATATTGCACATGCACGGCTCAAAGAACAACTCGACGCTGGCGTCGAGCTACCGCAGTACATGAAGGATCATGTGGTGTACTACGCTGGTCCTGCAAAGAAACCAGAAGGGTATGCTTCGGGTTCCTTCGGCCCCACCACCGCTGGCCGCATGGATTCCTACGTCGACTTGTTACAGCGCCAGGGTGGCAGCATGGTGATGTTGGCCAAGGGCAATCGCTCGCAACAGGTGCGTGACGCCTGCGCCCAATACGGGGGCTTTTATTTGGGCTCCATTGGCGGGCCGGCGGCGAGTCTGGCGGATCATAGTATTAAAAAAGTCGAGCTGTTCGAGTATGAAGACCTCGGCATGGAAGCCATCTGGCGCATCGAAGTCGAGGATTTTCCCGCCTTCATCGTGGTGGATCACGAGGGCAACGATTTCTATGCCGACCTGGCGGCGCAGCGGCCGCCATCGCTGTTGCAGCTTGATTAGGGCCACTAACCCAGCGGCGTAGGGGGCACACCGTGCCTCCTATGCAGTAGCCATATTTGCGGTACGCCGTACTAGAGAGTCGCCTTGATGGACTCTTTGAACACGAGTAGCAAGGTGGCTGCGATGATAATGGCGATGACGGCCATTTGCAACTTGCGCTCGGGTATTTTGGCGGTGAGCTTGCTACCGAAGTAGACGCCGATCAGCGAGCCGATGCTCAACCAAAAACCGGTAGACCAGTCCAATTGCCCCTCCTCGCCATAGATCAACGCCGCTGCCAAGGTCAGTACCAGGCCGATGAAGATACAGCTGCCCACTGCCTTACGGGCGCTCATATTGAAACATAATAGTAGGATCGGGATGCCGACCACGGCCGTGCCCAGGGCCGTCGCTCCAACCAGGAGACCCACGAGAGAACCCAAGGCGATGCCAGCAGCCAGGCGGCCGGCGCTCATCGACGCCATCGCCTCAGGCTCAGCCACGGTGTTCCCGCCCGATGTGTACACCGCCTGGTGCGTTCCGCGCATTGGCCGGACGCGGAAGAGATTGAAGATCACCATGCCGACGGCCAGCACCAGGGCCGCGACAATGAAGATCCGCAAGTGCGTCTGAAATTCGGCCCCGGACAGTTTGGCGGTGTGACTGACGTAGTAACTGGCCAGGATAGCCGCCGGCATGGCGCCTACCAGGAAGATCAGAGATAAGGGAAAATTGACGTGCTTTAGGGCAATATGCTGGTACGTGGCGAAGCTCTTGGTCAGAAAGGTGTAGAGATTGGCCGTGCCAACGGCGACGGATTCCTCAAAGCGAAATACCAGGATCAAGGTGGGCACAAGGATTGACCCACCGCCGACACCGGTCATACCAATCATAAAGCCGATGATGGCGCCGACCACTATATAGATTGCAATGTCCATGAGAACATAAGACCATCGATAATCTCGCGCGCGACAGGACAGAAATGATGGGGCAGAGGCCAAACTACTGTGAAGAGATTCCGGAGGGCTGCAACAGACCTCCGGGTACCACTGGCTGGGAATCGCCTGGTACCGTCTTAAACTCGCCACAAGATCCACAGCGTTGCGATTGTTCCGACCACGGCGATACCATAACATACCACAGCAATAGGCTGCCGCATGCTCTTCACCCCGAGGTCGTATAGGGTGTAGCGAAAGCGGTGCGCCCAGTGGTACAAAGGCAGAGCAATGAGCCCCAAGAAGTAGAGCTTGACCAAGGGGTGCCCGAACACGGAGGTATCGGTCGACACCCAACCGAGAGGCGTCGCGATGCTGTGCAGAACGAGATGGATGGGCACCAGAAAAGCCGCCAGCATACCTCCCGCCCCAAACAGCGCCCACCAAAAGGGTTCCATCATTCTTTTCGTTGTCACGGCTCAGCCCCGCAGGAAAAGGAATAACAATAGGATCACTAAGGAGAGCACCACCCAGACACCGATACAGGCAGCAATAATCACCCGTGGCGGCACCCGATATTCCCCCCGGCGAATGACGACGATCTTGGAGGTCGCTTCAAACCAGGTGAGGCTATGATACAGCGCAAATAGGAATGCTACGATATGGAAAATGATCCACCCTGGCGCACTGAATTTCTGCACGAAAGCGTGGTAGGCGTCCTCACCGCGCGGCAATTGCGCGATCTGCACGAGAAGCACCACCACGAAGATCGCGATGAAAACGCTCGACAGTTCGCGCAGCATGAAGAGGAAATACTTCGGATGCTTCAGCCACCAAGTGGTCGGCATCTTTGGCCGGAACACCTTGGGTCGGTCAAGAGGCGGTGTGCTCATCGATTCCCCCAGGGTAAAAGCAGGGACTTGAACCACTCATTCGTGGTGGTGACCTTGGCTTGCTGAATGGCGGCGGCCGGGTCCACGTCCTTCGGACAGACCACCGAGCACTCACCGACTAAGGTGCATTCCCAGATCCCTTCATGGCTGGTCACGACCGGTCCACGTTGTGCCTGCCCTTGATCTCGCGAGTCGAGGTTGTAGCGTTGCGCTAAGGCAATCGCAGCCGGGCCTACAAACTCCGGCTCCAGGCCATATACCGGGCATGCTGCGTAGCACAGCATACAGTTGATACACATGCTGTACTGCTTATAGTGCGCCAGCTCTGCGGGCGATTGCAGATACTCACCTTCCTCCAGCGGCTTTTCCTGTTCGCGGATGATCCAGGGCTTGACGCTGCGCAGCTTCTCCATGAAGTCGTCCATATCGATGACCAAGTCACGGATGATTGGGAAGTTGGTCAGGGGTTCAACGCGGATTGCCTGCGGGTAATAATCCCGCAGGAAGGCAGCACAGGTCAGCCGCGGCACGCCATTGACCATCATGCCACAGCTGCCGCAGACGCCCATGCGACACGACCAGCGATACGTCAGCGTGCCGTCGATCTCGTCTTTGATATAGTTCAAGGCGTCAAGGACAACCCAGTCTTCACGGTAGGGTACCGAGTACGATTGCTGGCGCGGGGCCTCATCGTGCTCGGGATCGTAGCGGGTGACCTGCAGTGTCATAGTCGGCTCGTTCATCGTCTCTCCTTGCTAGTACACACGCTCCTCGGGCTGCCATTGCGTGATCGTCACGGGTGAGTAGTCGATCCTGGGCCCCTCCGGTGTGCGATAGGCCAACGAATGCTGGAGGTAGCGGTCATCGTCACGGTTGGGGAAATCCGTGCGCGTGTGCGAACCGCGCGACTCCTGGCGCAGCAGCCCTGAGTATGCCACGGCCTCGGCCACATCCAACATGCTATCCAGCTCCAGGGCACTGGTCAGCTCGGTATTAAAGACACCGCCCCAGTCCTCGATGACGATGTCGGGAAAACGCTCGCGCAGTTGCCGCAAGGTCTCGCAGGTTTGGCGCAAGCCTGACTCGTCCCGGTAGATGCCCACACCCGCTTCCATGGCGCTTCGCATCTCCTCCCGGATGGTGGCGATGCGTTCGCGTCCACCGTCTTTGTTGAGGAAATTCTCTTGGAGTCGCCGCTCCTCATCGCTAGCTAACTGGGTGAGCGGGTTCGCAGAAGGCGCCGCTTGTTCCAGGGCGTACCCCGCCGCCGCCTTCCCTGCCCGGGCCCCAAAGACGAGACACTCGGTGAGCGAGTTGGAGCCGAGCCGGTTGGCGCCATTGATGGACACACAGGCCGTTTCTCCGGCGGCGTAGAGCCCTTCGAGGGAGGTCTTCCCGGTGATATCCGTGTCCACCCCGCCCATCATGTAGTGCACCACCGGCCGCACCGGAATCGGCTCGTAGACCGGATCGATCCCCACATAGTTGCGGGCTAGCTCCCGCACGAAGGGTATACGCTGGTTGATGATCGCCTCCCCCAGGTGGCGCAGGTCGAGATGCACGTAGTGGCCATAAGGCCCGTCGAAGGTGCGCCCCTGCTCGTACTCCTGCATGTGCGTCCGCGACAGGATGTCACGCGGGCCCAGTTCCATCTTGCGCGGCACGGGCTCGTCCGTCGCCGGACCGAGTCCATAGTCCTGCAAATAACGGTAGCCGTCTTTATTTTTTAAATGCCCCCCTTCACCGCGTGAGGCCTCCGTGATGAGAATGCCCGTCCCCGGCAGCCCGGTGGGATGGTACTGGACGAATTCCATGTCCTTCAACGCGACGCCAGCGCGGTAGGCCAGTGCCATCCCGTCGCCGGTCTTGATGGCCGCGTTGGTCGTAAAAGGGAAGATGCGTCCACCGCCACCGGTGCAAAGGATCACGGCCTTGGCCATAATGGCCTGCACCTGACCCGTCTGCAGGTTGATCGCCACGACGCCGTGTGCTTTACCATCTTCCACCAGGAGCATGCTCACAAAGTACTCGTCGTAGCGCACGACCGGGTCATATTTCAGTGAGGTCTGAAACAGGGCGTGGAGCATGTGGAAGCCGGTTTTATCCGCCGCGTAGAGGGTGCGATTCACCGACATGCCGCCAAAGGGCCGCACGCTGACCCGGCCGTCCGGATCGCGGCTCCATGGACAGCCCCAGTGCTCCAGCTGGATCACTTCACGCGGCGCTTCGTTTACAAACGCTTCCACGGCATCCTGGTCAGCCAAGAAATCGGCGCCGAAGATGGTATCCCTGGCATGCTGATCGAGGCTGTCGTTGTCGCGCATCACCGCCGCCGTACCCCCCTCAGCCGACACCGTGTGGCTCCGCATCGGATACACCTTCGATACCACCCCAATGGAGAGGCGGTCGGATACTTCTGCAGCGGCGATCGCAGCACGTAAGCCGGCGCCGCCACCGCCGACGAGGAGAATGTCGTGCGTGAGCATCTGCATGATTTGGGCTCCCACCTTCCAGGCGTATCACACCTGTCATTTTTCTTGTTTTTAACCTCGCCGACGATACCAGGGATGACGGTCGATCGCAAGAGGCAATCTCCCGTCTCAGCCGGATGTCGTGACAGGCTTAAGGCACTGACTACTAGACCTCCAGCGGCGGCAGGGCCTGTACCAACTCTTCCACCGCTTCGGCAGACGCCTTCAAAGCCGCGTGCTCCTCGGGGGTGAGCTCGACCTCGAGAATTTTCTCGATGCCACCCGCACCCAACAGCACCGGGACGCCCACGTAGACATCGTGAATGCCGTACTCCCCTTGCAGGTAGGCGGCGGCTGGCAGGATGCGCTTTTTATCCTTCACCATGGCCTCGACCATCTGCACGATGGAAGCGCCAGGCGCATAAAAGGCACTGCCCTGCTTCAGATAGTTGACAATTTCGGCCCCGCCGTCGCGGGTCCGCTGCACTAGGCGGTCGATCTGCTCGGACGTCAACAATTGCGGGATGGGGATACCCGTCACCGTGGCGTAGCGGGGCACCGGTACCATAGTGTCGCCGTGCCCACCGAGAACAAACCCGTGCACATCTTCGACGGAGACGCCCAGCTCCTGCGCGATAAAATAGCGAAAGCGAGTCGAGTCCAGCACGCCGGCCATGCCCATGACGCGATGTTTGGGCCAACCACTGACTTGTTTGGCCACGTAGACCATGGCGTCAAGCGGATTCGACACGATGAGCAGGTAGGCGTCGGGAGAGTGTTGCACGACGTTCGAGACGACATCCTTCATGATTTTCGCATTGGTATGGAGCAAGTCATCGCGACTCATGCCTGGCTTACGCGGGATACCAGCGGTGATGACCACGATGTCCGAATCCGCCGTATCGGCGTAATCATTGGTGCCCACCAGGCGAGAATCAAAGCCCTCAAGTGGGGCGCTTTCGGCTAGATCGAGCGCCTTACCTTGCGGCATGCCGTCGATGATATCGATCAACACCACATCGCCCAGCTCCTTAGCCACAGCCCAGTGGGCGGTTGTAGCGCCAACATTTCCTGCACCTACAATAGTAATTTTTGCTGCCAACCTCTCTGATCCTTCTTCTTTGGGCTTCTTTGGGCTTTCTCCCCCTCCCTGGGCGGGAAGGGGCGCCTTCCAACTATCCCTTGGTGTCCCGACGGGCCACACCCGTACGGTGGGCGGCCTCCGCTATGGCCTGCGACACCGCGGGGACCACGGCCCGGTTAAACACACTCGGGATAATGTAATCCTCATTCAGCTCATCTGGCGGAATCACTTCCGCAATGGCATAGGCCGCGGCGCGCTTCATCTCATCATTGATGACCGTTGCACGGCTATCCAAAGCGCCACGAAACACGCCGGGAAATCCCAGGACATTATTGATCTGATTGGGGTAATCCGAGCGCCCCGTGGCCATGATGCGTACATACGGGGCCGCCTCTTCGGGCATGATTTCCGGTACCGGGTTGGCCATCGCGAAGACGATCGCGTCACGGTTCATCTTTCTAACCATCGGCACGGTGAACGTCCCCGGTCCCGACAAACCCACGAAGACGTCAGCGCCTTCGATGACATCCTCGAGCTTGCCCTTTTCCTGGTTCGGATTGGTATGCTCGGCGTACCACTGCTTCATAAAGTTCATGTTCTCGGTCCGGCCATTATAAATCGCGCCGGCCCGATCACAGCCAATGATGTTCTGGACACCGTAGTCCATAAAGATTTTCGAGACGGCCACGCCCGAGGCGCCTACCCCATTGAAGACGATTTTGAGGTCCTGAGGCTCCTTTTTCACGATACGCAAGGCGTTGATCAGCGGGGCTAGCGTCACCACTGCCGTGCCATGTTGGTCATCGTGGAACACCGGAATATCGATCTCGCCCTGGAGCCACTCCTCAATTTCAAAGCACCGCGGGGCCGCAATATCCTCCAAATTGATGCCGCCAAAGGCGGTGGCAATGCGCTTCACCGTTTCCACGATTTCCCGCGAATCTTTCGTATTGACGCAGATGGGAAAGGCATCGACGCCGGCGAACTCTTTGAACAAGGCGCATTTGCCTTCCATCACCGGCATGGCAGCGGCCGGGCCGATGTCGCCGAGTCCCAACACGGCTGTGCCGTCGGTGACCACCGCCACGGTATTTTTCTTAATGGTCAGATTGTACGCATCCTCCGGCTCCTGGTGAATCGCCATACAGACGCGCGCCACCCCGGGCGTGTACGCCATCGAGAGGTCGTCCCGTGTCCGGATCGGAGCCCGGCTCACCACCTCGATTTTGCCGCCCAGATGCATGAGAAACGTCCGATCGGAGTGATGCACGAGCTTGACGCCGTCCAGGGCATCGATCCCCTCGACCAGCGTCGTCGCATGGTCATCGTCACGGCAGTTGATAGCGAGGTCACGGACCATCATCCCCTGGCTTACCGACACGATATCGACCGCGCCGATATCGCCCCCTAATCGCCCAATTTCCGAAGTCAACTGTCCAAGCATGCCCGGGTTGTTCTGCAATTCCACCCGCACGGTCACACTGTAACTGGCACTCGGAGTTATGGCCATTAGTTATCCTCCTTCTTTCTTTGCGGCGTCCGTCCGGGTGCGCCGCTCATGTCTACCCACGCCAATGCTTCAGTCCCTGGGCTTCCTTACCTTGATCAAGCGTTTCCCAGAGGAAAGCTATATCTTACATGTTGCCTCGGTCCTGGTTATTCTCACCCATGGGGAGGGAACAAATCATGCATCTCCGGAATCACCCACAAGGGCGGCTGCCCAGCCGCCACACGTTGAATGTTGGCATAGCCATTGCCAAAGCGCTTGCGAAAGCTATCCACCGTGGGGCCGGCACTGTGGGGCGTCAACGTCACATTGGGCAAATCGAGCAACGGATTGGCTGGATCCGGCGGCTCTTTCTCTTGCGTGTCGAGCCCGGCGGCGAGGATGGCGCCATGGCGCAGCGCCTCGATCAGATCTTGCTCCTGTACGACCTCGCCGCGACAGGTATTGATCAACACGGCTTTCGGTTTCATGCGGGAGAGCGCCTGGGCATCGATCATGCCACGCGTGTGGTCGTTCAGCGGCACGTGTAAACTCACCACATCTGCCGTTTCCAATAACGTCTCTAGCGGGACGTACTGGGCATCAAGTCGCTCCTCTTCTTCCGGACTGCGCCGAATCACGTCATAGTAGATAATGTTGCAATCGAACACCTTGAGCCGCTTCGCCACCTGCTGCCCGATGTTTCCCAAGCCGACCAACCCGACCGTTTTCCCTTCCAATTCGTAAATGTCCACCGTGCGCGGTATCCCCGCATTCCAGCGCCCGGCCGCGACATTCGGATGATAGGTGACCAATTTGCGATAGACCGCCAGCATCAACATGATCGTATGTTCGCCCACCGCCACCGAATTCGCGCCCCCGTTGGTACAGATCGGGATGCGCGCGGCCCGTGCTCCGGCGATGTTGACCCGATCGTAGCCAGCGCTCAGCACCTGGATGAGTTTCAGCCGCGAGGCATGTTGAAAAGCCTCATCCGGGATAAAGCGGAGAAAGCCCAGTAAATATTCCGCATCCTCAATGGCGGCGGCAATCTCCTCGACACTGGCGGATTGGGGGAGTTGCTGTAAGGTAAACCCTGGCGGTTTCAGATCCAGCGCCAAGGCCTGAATGTCGGGGGGAAGTTCGATACCTTGAGACAAGACGATTTTTTCTTCGGGCACGGCGGCTCTCCTTGCGCTGCCTCGATCGTGCATACGATGCGGGGGAATGTGGTGCCTATGACGCCTCAGCATGGCATTCCAAAGTTAAAGGAATATAGCACTACCCTACCTTGCTCGCTGGACGATTGCAAGCCTGTTTCTAGGGCACATAGAAGAGAAGGAGAGCTTGCCTGTTAGCGGCATCGTTCTGGCCCCACTTGAAAATCCACTTGACTTGCTCTACGCTTCCACGCATGATGGCGCACACGCCATCGTGACGGCCGCCTTACTGACATGCCCCCGGCAATGCGTATCTTATGGAGCTTGTCTATGCTTGAGGACATGACCAAAGAAACATTTGAGCCGCATGTGGAAAGCATATTTCGCATACCTTTTGAAGATGCGCCCCCAATAGATCTCGTCCTGATCGAAGTCACCGGGCTTCCCGGGGTTGGGCACAAGCGTAAGCCTTTTGCGTTGATGTTCCGGACATCGGCCGAGTTCATATTGCCACAGCGGAGCTATCCTCTCGAACATGAGGCGATGGGCCAACTGACATTGTTCCTGGTACCCATTGGGCCGGATCAAGCGGGAGAGAGCATGCGCTACGAAGCGGTGTTCACGTAAACGCCTGGGGGCGAACGTGTCAAGCGTGCCTGCAGGCGCTGCCGGCTCCCTGGCCAGCACGGGTGGGAAATTTGTTTTGCCTTTGCCGTAGAGGTATGATAGGGTCTTTGCACCCATGGAGGGCAAACCGAGGCAAAGCAAATACGAAGGCACAAGCCTAGAGTGACGGGCGGGATTTCCCTATGAACGTTCTAGAAGGGTTGGCGCAGATACGGAGTCAGATGGATCAATATGTCGTCGGGCATGATGATGTCAAGGAAGCGCTCCTCCTTGGTTTGATTGCCCGGGAGCACATCTATCTGGAAGGCCCCCCGGGGACGGCAAAGACGATGTTGGCGGAGATCACGTCGGAGGCGGCGGAGTTAGAGTTCTTCTTTTATCAGCTGCACCGCGATACGCGTTTGGCCGAGTTGGTCGGCGATACCGTGATCTTCCGGGAACAGGAGGAGTCGGGTGGCGAAATTATCCGCCAGATGAATCGCAAGGGCGGCATTCTGACCTCGCAAATCTGTGTCTTGGATGACATCTCACGCTCACCCGGTGAGGCGTTGAATGTGCTCTTGCGCGTGTTGCAAGAGCGCAAGTTCGGTGGCGACCGGATTCCTCTATTGACGGCCATTGCCACAGGCAACCCGACAAAAGAAGACTACTACAATGAGCCGTTGGATCCCGCCAACCTGGATCGGTTTACTCTCCAGATGCGTACGCTGGGGCTGTTGCAGCGGAATCAATGGGAGGCGGCCGCGCAGGTCGTGGATCTCTATGCCAGCACCAGCGACGGCCCGGAAGTGACGGAGAAAGTGGATCGCGTCCTCCTGGATGAGGCCAATACGGCGCTGCCCAAGGTTGATTTGACCGCACCGGTGAAGCAGCTTTTGTTGGAACTCCTCGATGTCCTACTCAATACCTATGGATGCGATGATAGCAACTCGCTGTTGACGGATCGTACCTTTTTGGTGAAGGCGGTCAAGATCCTTAAAGCCAAGGCGATTCTCGAAGGGCGCGACCGGTGTGTGCCCGAAGACCTGTTTGTCCTCAAGTATCTGACCACGTTCCGGATTCCTGAAGAACTCCACAACCGCATTGAGGATATCATCGCCGAGCTCTTGCGAAAAAAAAAAGTAGTGCCTGAGGAAGCTGAAGAAATCGAGCAGATGAGCCAGGCCCAATCCGAGGAGCAAAGTGAGGGTCAGCCCCGCACGGACTACACGGCGCAGGAAGCCGCGGTCGATCACCGTAAACAGCAGATGGAGCTAGGGGAGATGATCCAGCAAACCCTCAGCCCGAATGCTGAAGAGGGTGGGGATAGCAGCAAGATGAATCTCGATCGGGAGTCCATCGAGAACATTGAAGTCCTCATGAATGTCCTCAAGGGGCACATCGAGCGCAACACGGCTGAAAAGGTGCCGCACCTCGGTGGGCAGCCACGCAAGTGGCGGCGCATGTATTCCTTTAATGACCTCCTCGATACCGATCCGGTAGAAAGTACGATCTGGTACGATCACCTGTCGCCGCAACTGCCCCGGGTGTTGCTGCGCGAACGCTTTGATCGTGGTGGCGATCTGGCCATCTTGCGGGATATCAGCTCGTCCATGGCCGGAATTTATTCCAAATGGGCCTCGTCCGTGATTCTGCGCCTGGTTGAAATGGCGCGGAAAAAACGCATGCGTGTGGGCTACATCGAGTTCAACCATCTCTCCACCAAATACCAGATGGAGGGCAAGTTCTTTGTGCGCGATTATGAGAAGATCGCGCAGCGGGCCTTGGCGTTGCACTGCTCCGGGTGCACCAACTACCAGAACTCGCTGGAAGATGCGCTGACGGAGTTCAAACGCTTGGGCCGTAGCAATCAGCATATCTTGTTCCTGACGGATGGGGTGCCGACGCAAGGGGATTGGGAAGTGAAGGCCGAACGCGCCATGGCGCATGATCTCGGCGTTGCCATTCATACGATTTTCATTGGCAAGAACAAGTGCCCGCGCATATTGGAAATCATTTCTGAAGAAAGCGACGGCGCCCAATTCCAGGCCTCGACGGACCGGCACGGTGTGATCCGCATCGAGGAACGGAATAAGCCGGACTTTGCCGTGCCGGCGGTCGTGGGGGAGCGCAGTTGGGTGTAGGGCGTCGGCTGGCGCAAGCAAACCGGTTGAGGTGGCCCAGGTCCTGAGAAGGAGGATGTTTGCATGGCCGAAGGTATGTTGGATGGAAAAGTTGCAGTCGTGACCGGTGGAGGCAATGGCATCGGTCGCGAGATCTGCAAACTGATGGCTGCTCAGGGCGCTAAAGTCGTGGTGAACGACCTGGGGACGGCGGTGGATGGCGCGGGAACGTCCCGTGCGGCAGCAGATGAAGTGGTGGATACGATTAAAACGGCTGGCGGCGAGGCGGCGCCCAATTACGATTCGGTGGCGACGCCGGAAGGGGGCCAACATATCGTGCAGACCGCCGTCGACACGTTTGGCAAGATCGATATTCTGGTGCACGTGGCTGGTATTTTGCGTGACCGCATGGTCTTCAACATGAGTATCGAGGAATGGGACGCCGTCATTAATGTGCATTTGCGGGGCGCCTTCTGCGTGAATAAGCCCGCGTGCGTGTTGATGCGGGCGCAGAAAAGCGGATGCATTATCAACTTTTCGTCGATTTCCGGCGCTGGAAATTCGGGGCAGGCCAATTACTCGGCGGCCAAGGCGGGTATTTTGGGTCTGACGCGTACGGTCGCGCGCGACATGGCGAAATATGGCGTGCGCGCCAATGCGATCTGGCCGGGGGCCGATACTCGGATGACGGCAACGGTCCCGGAAGCGGCGCGGCAGCTCCGGGCTGAGCGCGGTCTGGGTGATGCCGCACCACGTCCCCTAATGGAGCGCAAGCCCGAACACGTTGCGTCTGTTGTCACGTTTTTGGCGACGGATATGGCCCAGGATATCACAGGCTGGACGGTTGGCATCACGGGTGATCGTCTATCACTGATTGAAGATCCCGTCCCGGTGAAAACGATCTTTTGCCCGGGTGGCTGGACGTTGGAGCAAGTGGTGGAGCACTGGCCGGGGGCATTCGGCTTAGAGTTGCGTCACTTGCAACGGGCCGGGCAGTAAACATAGCGTGTCGGTAGGGTACGGCGGCTCGCCTGTTTCAAGGTGAGCCGCCGTATTGCGTTTTGGCTCCGGTCATGACATTGGGATGATCGCGATGCTGATGACAGAGAAGGGAAGGCAGTGATCCTGGATATGCACGTGCATACGGCGGCTTCAGACGACAGTACGGCCACCATCGAAGGGTATATCGAACTGATTTTGGCATATCGAAACCTCCACCCATTCGATGGTTTTGTGCTCACGGAGCACCGTATATATACCCCCGGGTTGAACTTACAACGCTATTGGGATGAATACGGCGTGCTGGTCCTCCAGGGTGTCGAGATGGATACCGGGCTTGGGCATTTGCTGGTGTATGGCCTCAACGAGCGGGTACTCGAACACGTCGATGTGACCAAGCGTCTGCACGATGGCCGCCGGATCATTCCGGAACTCACCCAGCTTGGAGCGGTGGCCGCTCCCTCGCATCCTTTCCGGGAGTCGATTTTTGGTAGCGTTATGGAGAAGGATTTTACCGAAATCGCGGGCGTGCGGATTATCGAAGGTTACAATGGGCAAAACAGCCGTACCCAAAATGAACGGGCTGCCGCGCTCGCCGCTCAGCATAATTTGTGCACACTCGGCGGCAGTGATGCCCACTATTTGCACCCACGCTGGTTCTTAACCTGCGCGACGGAGTTTGACGACACGATTACATCGGAAGCCGAACTCGTTGCAGCCCTCCACTATGGCGCCTACCGTCCCATTGTCTTACCGGAGATGGAGCAATAAGCTCTCAGCTCTCAGCCGTCAGCTCTCAGCGGGAAAAAGACAATCTTGCTGGATTTTAGCTGACAGCTGACGGCTGAGAGCTGACAGCTTATTTACCCTTTCGGCAGACCAAGGACACGTTCCGCAATAATGTTCCGTTGGATTTCGGCTGTGCCTGCTGCAATGGTGGCAGAGCGCGACCGCAAAAAGCTGAATTGCCAGGCGCCGTCCTGGATGGCCTGTGACGAGCCGTGCATCAGTTGAGAATAAGGACCCTGCAATTCCATGGCGAGTTCCTGCGCCCGTTGCGTCAGCAGGGTGAGCCCCAGCCGGTGCGCCGAGCCTTCCGGGCCAGGTGGGAGGCCACGCAGCCGCTTGGTCAGATTGCGGTACCCAAACTGCTTGATCGCCTCACTTTCGATATAGAGTTGGGCCAGCCGCTGCCGGATGACCGGATCGTCACGGCGGCCTTGTTGCTGGGCCAATGCGATCAGATCTTGCATCAGCGTCTGGACATTGGCCTGTGCGAGAATCGAGGTCGTCGCCCGCTCGTGCATGAGCAAGCCGATGCCGACCATCCAGCCGTTGTTCAGCTCACCTACCAGGTTTTCACGCGGCACATGGACATTTTCGAAAAAGACCTCATTAAATTCTGCTTCTCCGGTGATTTGCTTCAGCGGACGTACGGTAATTCCGGGACTTTTCATATCCACGATGAAACATGACAAGCCCTGATGCTTGGGCACGTCCGAATCGGTACGGGCGAGCAGGAAGCAGAAGGCCGCGTCGTGGGCGTTGCTGGTCCACACTTTTTGACCGTTGACGACGAACTCGTCGCCATCCTGGACGGCGCGGGTTTGCAGCGACGCCAGATCAGAGCCGGAGCCGGGCTCGGAATAGCCTTGACACCAGATTTCTTCACAGTTGAGCATGTGGGACAGATAGCGTTTCTTTTGCTTCTCGGTCCCAACTTCGATCAGCGTTGGCCCCACCATCCCGATGGCAATGCCGTTATAGGGCGTTGGCGCTTTAGAGCGGGCCACCTCTTCGTTGAAAATCACCTGTTCCATCAGGGTTGCGCCGGCGCCGCCATATTCCTTGGGCCAATTGAGACCGGCATAACCCGAGACGTGGAGTTTGCGTGACCAATCTTTCAAAAAGGCAATTTTTTCCTGTAGATCAACCGGTTCCGTGACGGTTGTGCCCCAACCTTCGGGAAGATTCTCCTGCAACCATTGGCGCAGGGTATCACGAAACGCCGTTTCCTGTTCAGTCAGCTCGAAATTCATGCATGCCTCCCTTGGCGCTATGCTCGTGCCGTGCTCGACAAGGCGCGATGACCGCCACAGCAGCTCACCCCATAGAAGCGACGTGGGAAGAAAAGTCTCGTGCAGCGAAGGCGTTATACCATACTTTGCATGGAAAACCTAGACGTGATCTGTGAGCTCTGTTAAGCTGACACCTGTCAGTATAAGGATGACGGGTCAATCCAGGCGGTCATCGGACATAGCTGACAAACCATCTGTCCTACTGCTGCCATTGTGATGGCCTGGCGGCAGGAACGCATCAGGGAAACGAAGAGAGGAGCACCATGTGCTCACTCCCTTCGTGGTGATCGTCACGTTCGGCGAGGGTGGGACGGCTCAAGCGCGGCCAAAATCGTCTTCAAGGCGTTCGATGTCATCTTCACCGAAATACTCGCCTTGTTGGATTTCGATAAAGTACAGATCGTCTTGGCCCGGGTTGGCAATGCGGTGTATGGCCCCAGTCGGGATATCAATCGAGTCACCGGGGCGCAAGGTCAGTTGGTCGTCATTGCGTGTGACCAAAGCTTCGCCAGCGACGATATGCCAGTGTTCGAAGCGACGCTGATGACGTTGTAAACTCAGGCGCTTTCCGGGTTTGATATGAATACGTTTCACTTTATGATCGGGCATGTCCGCCAAAACCACATAGTAGCCCCATGGCCTGTGCGACTCGTCATGATGGATGAAAATGTCGATGTCACTGTCATCACGGGCAGGAGAGATATTCCCGTGGTCGTCGAAGCGATTAAATTGGGGGCCTACGATTATCTCGTCAAGCCGTTTGACATCGATGAAGTGCTGTCGTTGTTATGGCGGACGATGGAACGCCAGAATTTAGTGCGGGAAGTCCTGTACTTGCGGGCCGAAGTCGACTGGCATCAGGCGATGGGCAACATGGTCGGGCAGAGTGGCAAGATGTGCCAGATCTATGACTTGATCCGCCGGGTTGCCGATACCAACGCGACGGTGCTGATCAGCGGCGAAAGCGGCACGGGCAAGGAGCTTGTCGCTCGTGCCATCCATCAACAGAGTCAGCGGCACTCGAAACCGTTTGTGGCGATGAATTGTGCCGCCATTTCGGAGCATTTGGTCGAGAGTGATCTCTTCGGCCACGAGCGTGGCGCTTTCACCGGTGCGGTGGAAAAACATCTCGGCAAGTTTGAGCTGGCGCACACGGGCGTGCTCTTCTTGGACGAAATCGGCAGCCTGCGCCTGGACATGCAAGCGAAGCTCTTGCGGGTTCTGCAAGAGCGGGAGTTCGAGCGTGTTGGGGGCAGCAAGACCATTCATGTGGATGTCCGCATTGTGGCCGCTTCCAATGAGGATCTGAAACAGATGGTGGCGGCGAAAACGTTTCGCGAAGACCTGTTTTATCGGCTCAACGTGGTGCCGATTCAGGTACCGCCCCTGCGAGAACGCAAGAGTGATATTCCGCTGCTCGTCGAGCACTTTTTGGCGAAATACAACACCGAATTTAACCGCCAGGTGCAAGGGTTCAGTCAATCGGCGTTCTCGGCCCTGAATCATTACCATTGGCCGGGCAATGTGCGTGAGCTGGAAAACGTCATCGAGCGGCTCGTCGCCATCAACACGCAAGGCCGCATCGGCTTCGAGGATTTGCCGCTGGATTTGATTTCCGTGCCGGATGAAGAGGTGGACCAGATTCTGACCAGTGGGGGTTCACTGCGCCAGGCCAAAGCGGAGTTTGAACGCCACTATATTCTCAAAGCGTTGGAGAAAAGCCACTGGAACCAGACCGAAGCAGCCAAACGGCTCGGTGTGCATCGCAATACCCTGCTGGGCAAGATGGAGAGTTTACATATCCGTTCCACGGCGGAGTCCAGCACGATGAACGCCGAAAGCGCTTCGTCGTCTGCAACGGGCCGGTCCCTCACATGACGACGCCTTCCGCCGATCCGACTGTCGCCTGCCACGTGTAACATCCAACGTCCCTGAGTCTTCCTTTGGCTCCCTACCTGCTTGCCTCTTGACCTGACCCATCCTTTCCCCACACCTCACGCCGCACAGAGCGGGTGTCATCCTGCAGACCGCGTTATCCGTGCGTGCCGACGGCCCAAAAACTTGTGCAATCCGCCCACTGTGCCAGTCGTGCGGCTATGTCGCGGTTTTTCAAGCCCTTGATCCTACTTGGCAATTTACTCATGCCTAGTTTGTTATGCAAGACGCCATAGTTTCATATGCCATATCGTTTCTATTTCCTTTGTAATATTAGTATATAAAATATTTAAAATAAAAGTGTTAAAAAATTATTGAGTATAACAAAAACTGTGGCATTAGCCTTGCTTTATATAAAGGTCAAGACGACATCGACCCGGGATCGATGGTTACCAACGTCGCGGAGAAGAAACCTGGAAAAGGTTGTCTCCGCTGGCAAGTTGAGGCTTGGTGCGGGCTTGCATGCACGCACCAGCGACCATCGGGGGTCCTGATCATGAAGCGTGCCATCGTAAGCATTCTGATAGCAGTAGCGCTGTTAACGTCCGGTGTGGTAACGACGCAATATAGCTTGGTAGGCACGGTACACGCCTGCGGCTGCGAGGGGGGAGGCGGATAGCCACTCCTGGTGAGCCTACCATACCCTACACATCGTAGGGTATGGATAGAAAATGAGAGGCTCCATTCTATTCTACTCCATTCTATTCTAGTGGTTGTCGTTTGTGCACTGAGCATGAACGCTGTTAGAGTTGGCCACGTCTTTCGCTCATCCGGACGGTGTAACCCGTTGCTAGGGGTTCCAAGAGAAGCGCCGTTAGTCCGCGATGGCCCCATCAAACGTCTCACCGAGAATAGCCGGTTCAAACCCGGGTCATTATGTGTTTCCCTTTCATGCGATTCCTGCTGCATCCAAGGCGTATCGTAGGGGTACGGTAGGGATTTCCCGAGTCAACGGCTCCCGAAATCCCTGCAACTCCCCTTTACGAAAGGGAGAACTGAGGAATGCTCTCTACATGTCTGAGAGCTGAATGGCCTTGGTGTCACCCGATCTCACTTGCAATTTCCTACAAAAAAGTGTAAAGATGCCTACATCTGGTACGTGAGAGAAAACCGCGCTAAAAACCTTGTCAAGGGTAGATTGATATGAGGTCGCGACAGAGAGGACGCTTTGGCGCTGCCTGGTTCTGCGTTGGTCTGTTCTTACTCGTTGTGGGCTGTCCGGAGAGCCGACGTCTCGATGAGGCCGAGACCGTGTCGCCCCAGAAATCTGGCGGGGTCTATCGGAAGGCGTTAGCGAACGAGCCGCTGACATTGGACCCACATCTCATGACTGGCGTCTATGCCGCCTCTGTCGTGCAGCAAGTATTCGACGGGTTGGTGCAGTTCGATGCCGACCTGAATGTCATCCCCAGTATTGCCTAATCCTGGAAGAAATCTCCGAATGGCTTGGTCTGGACCTTTGATCTGCGGCCGGGTGTGACGTTTCACAATGGTCGAGAAGTGACCGCCGCCGATGTCATCTACTCGTTCACACGTCTCATGGATCCGAAAACCGGATCACGCAACACGTGGCTCTTGGAGCGCGTGCAGGGAGCGCAGGCGTTTCTCGCAGGCCGAGCTGACCGCATGGATGGATTGAGCCGTGGATAACGACACCTTGCAGATCACGCTGTCAGAGCCCTACGCGCCTTTCATTCGCATGTTGGGGAACGTCACAGCCAAGATTATACCGCGTGAAGACGTTGAGCGTTTAGGTGACCGCTTCGGACGCCAGCCGGTCGGGACGGGGCCTTTCCGCTTTGTTGAGTGGAAGACGGGGCAGGAGATCATCCTGGAAGCCAACGAGACGTATTTCGATGAGCGTCCGTGTCTGGATCGGTTGCAGTACCGGATTTTTCCGGGCGATGACCGGGAGGCCATGTTAGCCGCGTTTGACCAAAGGCAACTCGAAGATACGCCCATTCCGGAATCGCAGCGCCAGCGGCTGCTTGGCGATTCGCGCTACCGCTTTTTCCGCAAGCCCCTCCTATCGACCCTGTTTCTGTGGTTTGACATGCGCACTGGGCCGCTCCGCCATCTCAAGGTGCGGCAGGCGATCAATCTGGCCATCAATCGTGAGGCCATCAATGGCACGATCCGACAACATCGGCATGTGCAGGCACAGGGCATTCTCCCTCCCGGGATGCCAGGGTACAATCCGGCATTGCCAGGCTATGACTACGACCTCGCCCGGGCCCGGCAGCTCCTCGCCGCCGCCGGCTATGCGGGAGGCAAGGGAATGGCGCCATTGGAACTCTGGAGCAGCATGAAGTCGCTCGCCGCGCTGGCGGAAGATAAGGCGATCCAGCATGATTTGAAACAGCTCGGCATTACCCTCGAGCTGCATTATGCCGAGAGTTGGTCGCAGTTCAAAACGGAGATCTTACGCAAGCGGCCCGGGGCGATATACCGACTTTCCTGGCATGCCGGTTTTCCGGATCCCGACATCTTTCTCTATTTCCTTTTTTACTCGCAAAGTACCTATAATTATTCATATTACGACAACCCCGAGGTCGATCGGTTGCTGCGGGAGGCACGGAGCGAAGACGATTATCTACGGCGTCTGGAATTGTATCGCAAGAGCGAAAAGCTTATCCTTGACGCGGCGCCGGCAGTGAATCTCATCCACTATGCCTTTGAGCATTTGTTTCAGCCGTATGTGAGGGGAGTTGTCGTAAACGCTCTCGGTGAACCCTACATTCCTATGAAACACATCTGGTTGGATACCCCCCATCATGCGTGTCCCAAAACTGACCCGTCTAAGTAGACTTACTGCACGAGGGTTGAGGAAGCGGCCATTCGGTCTGTGGCAGAAATTCCTCCTGGCGTTCACTGCTCTCGTGGTGGGACTCATCATCTGCTTATTGCTCATCGTCGAAAACCGGCAGCGGGCCTCGATTATTCACCAAGTGAAAAAACGCGGCATCACCATGGCGACACAACTGGCGGCGGTGAGCACCCGATCGCTCCTGACGTATGACTTCGTGTTATTGGAACAAGATACGGAGAAAGTCAGCCGGAATCAGGATGTGCTCCATGTCATTATCCTCGATCGTGAGGGGCAGGTGGCGGCCTATAGCGGACATGATGCCCAACAGGGCAAGGTCTTGCAAGATGACATTAGCCAGCGTGCCGAGCAGGCACAAAAACTCCTGATCCAGGAGGTGAAGGGCGAGCAGGGGAAGGTGGCGTATTACGATATTGCAGTGCCGGTGTTCATACAGGCGAGCAAAGACAAATGGGGCACGGTACGCGTGGGCTTATCTCTGAACGACATGTGGGCCGAGATCCGCCGCACGCGGCGGCAGGTCCTCCAACTCGGTGTGGTGGGCGTGGTGCTCGGCACCGTGGCGGCGGCTTTCCTGGCACGCCGCATTGCCGCGCCGATTCAGGACTTGACGGCAGGGACGATCGCCGTCGCGCATGGGGATTTGCAGCATGTGATTCCCATCCGTACGCGGGATGAAATTGCCGTGTTGGCGACGAATTTCAATCACATGACGGCGCAGCTGTTGAAACATCGGATGGCTCTCGAAGCCGCCAACCGCGAACTCGACGACAAGGTTCACGAACTCTCCATCCTGGCCAACTACAATGAAAATATCCTCACCTCGATGAGCAGCGGATTGTTTACCCTCGACCTCGATGGCCGTTTTGAAACGTTTAATGCCATGGCGGAAACCATCCTGGATCTGTGCGGCACGGAGGTGCGTGGTCAACCCTACCAGCACATCCTGGCCGCCCACACGCCCCTGGTGCAGATGATCGACACCTCGTATCGGCGCCACACACCCCTCACCGTGCCGCGCCTCGAGTTGGACCGGCCCGATGGCCAGCGTCTGCCCCTGGGCCTGCGCACGGCGACGTTACAGGATCATGATGGCAGCACGGTCGGCCTGTTGGCTATTTTTGAGGATTTATCGCCGATGCAAATGCTAAAGCACCGTCTGCGCCGCGCCGACCGTCTTGCTACCCTGGGGCACGTGGCGGCGGGGTTGGCGCACGAGATCAAAAATCCGCTGACGTCCGTGCGCGCGTTTGTACAACTGGTGCGCCAAAAACATGACGATAGCCATTTCATTGAGCAATTTGACCGTGTGGTCCTGCACGAAGTGGATCGAATCAATGCCATCGTCGAAGAGCTGCTGGATCTGACCCGCCCAGCGCCGTTGCATCGCGTGCCACTGGATGTGTTGGCGATCCTGCAGCGAGTTACCGACACGTACACAGAGCCGATGCGGCAGCAGCAGATCCATATGGAAACCGCTTGGCCCGATACCCTGCCACCATTAGAAGCGGATGCGGAGCAACTGCAGCGGGCCTTCGGCAACATTACCCTCAATGCCATCGAAGCCATGTCCGACGGGGGGACGTTGCGCATCGCATGTCATGCCGTCCCCCGCTCGCTCGATGATATCATGTCATCTGGCTATCCGGAACCACTCGGCAGCTCCCAAGTCGAGCCGGATGATCATTACACCACCGATATTGCGATCGCCTTTTGTGATACTGGCGCCGGTATTCCGGCGGAGCAGCTGGATAACCTCTTTACACCCTTTTTTACCACGAAGCGTCGGGGGACAGGGTGAGGGTTGGCGTTGACGCACAAAATCATTGAAGAGCATGGCGGTAGTATCCAGGTTACCAGCACACTCGGAGAGGGAACCACGATGACCGTCACCTTGCCCTGCTCTCCCACAACGTTTCCGTCCGCTGCCTGATTTTTTTTCGAACTTGCACACGTTTCTAGGCATGCTTCCGCCGTATTTTTTCCTCACTTCCGCCTCCGATCGAGTTTGGTCTACATGTTGTACGCTTCCCGGGCTGCCTCCTCTGCGTGCGCCTAGCAGCCGCAACTCTGTGTATAAAAAAGCGTTCCCGGAGTTTTCTAAAGAGCCGGAAATGGCATGTATATTGCTGTGTGTGATAGAGACGCATATACACATCGACGGTCGAAGGAGGTTAAAAACAGTGATGGAGCCGGAGCTGCTATTGAGTGAACATTTCCTATGGGAGGGCAGATGTTATCTCGTTCATGTCTATCGCTATCCTCAAGGGAATTCTCGTTGTTCGCATATGGCAACGACGGCTCTCGGGCCGGACGACTATGTCATTAGTGATGGATCTTCCGTCGAGGATGTCTTGTACAAACAGCAGGCCATTTTGCCGCTGGCCATTTTGTCACGCTCGATGACCTAAAGCCGTCAGACCGATCCAGGACAGGACCGCGTCGGGCGGCTTGGCAACGTTCCGGCCCGGAAAATGTCTTCTGGTGGGCTGAGGTCCGTGAGGCCATCGTCCAGGGCCAAGCGGTAGGCCGTGTGCGCGGAATCGATGGCATAGGCGACAGTGCGGCAGAGTTCCTGAAAGTGTTCTGCATCCACCCGCATGGCCATGCGACGCATGTCATAACGTGCGATGTCCATGGACGTGAGGGGTGGATGGTGGCCGGCCATGCTGGCTCTCATCAGGTAAACAAGAGCTGCGTCATAACGCTGAGGACAGCGTCCGCGTCAATGCCGTGCTTATGGTACAAATCCGGCAGGGCGGCCGACTCCCCAAAGGCGGTGACACCCAACGCCCGTACAGGAGCATGCAGCGAGCAGCGGGTCCAGCTTGCGACGTGGGGGCGGCAAGGGAAACCCCCGCCGCGCCAGAGAACGGTGCAGCCATATCTGCTCCAGGCTCTGCGGGGCAAACCCTTCCCACTCGGCGCCGGCTGCAATGTCGTGCGCCTCCTGCAACGCCGCCAATTGCCCATCAGTAAGGAGTGCGGCATGATTTTCCAAGTGTCCGGCAATGGGCAACCCCCAGCCTTTGGTCGTATAAGCCAGGATCATGAGAGGACCCTGCATGTGGGTCGCCCGCTGCAATGTGCGCAGAATTTGATGCACATCGAGTCCTTGCTCGGATAGGCTTGCAGCCCGCCCAGGTCGCGCAGCGTACGGAGCTGCTCCTGCAGGAGGTATCCCAGCAGATATTGCAGGACGTGAAAGACCGGTGCGGCATGCGGCTTCACCGCCACATGATCATCCGCGCCTAGGACCGCACCATAGAGCGCCGTCAGGAGACTGACTAAAGAGGCGCTGCTCGCCTGATGTCCGCCGACCTTGAGATCGTCGGGACTCGGGCGGAGTTTATTGACTGTAGTGCAACAGGTAGGTGGTGAGCCACAGCACCCGTTGCTCGATCCGCTGCAGCATCAGCACGTCATCGTCTGAGCACGTGATGTCGTGCTGGGCCATCTGTCCGTCCTGCTCCATATCTTTCCTCTGTTGGCCCCTAGCGGCGCTCGAAAATCGCCGCCACGCCCTGACCACCGCCCACACACATGGTCTCCAAACCATAGCGGACGTCACGGCGCTCCATCTCATGCAGGAGCGTGGTCAGGATACGTGCGCCCGTCGCGGCAATGGGATGGCCCAGCGAAATGCCCGAGCCATTGACGTTCAGCTTCTCCTGATCCTCCAATTTCCACTCTTTCACCACGGCCAGCACCTGCGCGGCAAACGCCTCATTGAGTTCAATGAGGTCCATGTCGTCCAGGGTCATCCCGGTTTTGTCGGTGAGCTTTTGCATCGCCGGCACCGGACCGATACCCATGTACGCCGGGTGCACACCGGCCACTGACCAGCCCTTCAAGTACGCCATCGGCTTCAACCCCAGCTCCTCGAGCTTCTCTGCCGCCACCACGAGACACATCGACGCCGCGTCATTTTGGGCGCTGGCATTGCCTGCCGTCACGGTGCCATCCGACATGAGCGGCCGCAGCCGCGCCAACGCTTCCATGGAGGTGTCCTTACGCGGCCCTTCGTCGGTATCGAAAATCTTCGGATCCCCGCGGCGCTGCGGAATGGAGACCGGCACAATTTCCGTGGCGAACTTACCGCTTTCGACCGCGGCCACGGCGCGCTGATGGCTGCGCAAGGCGTACGCATCCTGTTCCTCGCGGGAGATGTTGTGCTGTTCGGCCAAGTTTTCGGCCGTCTCGATCATGCCGGAAATGGGACCAAAGCGTTCATCCGGTGACACCGTGGCCCGCGCCCGTGTCAGCCGGTCGTGTAGGGTGACCGAGCCGAGCCGGCTGCCATAGCGTCCATCGGTCGTATAAAATTCCACTCGGCTCATGCTTTCCGTACCGCCGGCCAAGACCACGTCGGCATTGTCGGTTTGAATCATCATCGCGGCGTTGAGAATCGATTGCAGCCCGGATGAACAGCGGCGATCCAGCTGATATCCCGGTACCTCGATCGGCAGCCCGGCTTTTAAGGCACACAAGCGTCCGATCGCGGGTTCTTCCCCGCTGGCATAGCCATGACCGAGAATCACATCGTCGATCTTTTCCGGATCCAGACCGGTTTTGTCCAAGATCGCTTTGATCACTGTCGATCCAAGCTCCGCAGCCGGTACATCCTTCAACGACCCGCTAAACCCCCCTACCGCGGTCCGCAGTGGGCTGACGATGGCGACTTCTCTCACGGCATACTCCTTCTCACCTTACAAGTTCATACTTGACATGGGTTCGGCCTTTCTCTTCTTAGACGCCCGGAGGCATTTTGTCAAGGAAGAATACGTGACGGCACGCCATGCATGGATGTGTGGGGTGGTTCTCCCCTGGACAGCTTCCACAAAAGTCCGTTATGATAACCCATATTACATGGCTGAGCATAGCGCCATCTCGAGAGGTGACAGACCGGGTTGATACGTTATCACAACGGGGTCACGACGTTGACATGGGCACATGTACGGCTCAGTGTTTGGAAGGTGGCCCCATGATCTACGTTTTTGGTGAGTACGGACTCGATAATGATGTCTATGAACTCCGCCGGGCTGGGATGACATCCAAGCTTGAGCCGAAGGCGTTCAATGTTCTGGCGTATCTCATACACCATCATGACCGGATCGTACCCAAGGATGAACTCCTCGAACAACTGTGGGACAATCAGCACATTAGCGATGCCGCATTGAATAGCTGTATCATGGCCGCGCGCAAGGCTGTGGGCGATAGTGGCAATGTGCAGCAGGTCATCCAGACGCATCGTGGGCGAGGCTACCGATTTATCGCGCCGTTTGAAGTACAGCATGTACCGGAGCGTGATGAATTGGCGCCGCAACCCGAGTTCACGTCTGAAGAAACGGCCTCTCTCAACGGTGCGGAGTCTGCGGCGTTTGGCTTAGAGGCGCCGCCTTTGCCGGATGGGAGGCCATCACGTGAGCATGAGCTTGATACGGTAGAGCGTTGGTGTCTTGTCTGCGAGCATCCCAATGGGGCGCAGGCGGCGTTTTGCGTCGTCTGCGGCACGCAGCTGGCGCAGCCGTGTCCCCACTGTAGCGCCTATGTGCCCATGCCGGCGTTTTTCTGTCACACGTGTGGACGCCGCTTGGATGAGGTGATACTACCTCTGGCGCCACGTGCTGAACGGATGCATAGCCCGTTAGCCGGGCGTGAGGACGAGCTGGACGTACTTCGCACATGCGTGCGCCAAGACGTACTTCGCACATGCGTGCGCCAAGTGGTTACCGGCCAGGGGCAGGTCGTGGACATGGTCGGGGAGGCCGGTATGGGGAAATCGCGCCTTCTGAGTGAGGTGCGCCGGCACGTGCGGCCACAGCCGATCACCTATGTCCAAGGGGCCTGTCTGCCATCGCAGCGGGTGGCGCCCGGTGTGCCGATTCGCGAGATTCTCCGGCAGTGCTGCGGGCTGACGGCAGCCGGGAGCCTCGACATGACGCGAGCACGGCTCGAGCAGCGGCTCCGGCAGTTCGGCCTGGAGCCAGATGTTGATGTGCCGTATTTGCTCTACGTGTTGTCCGGTCAGGATCCCCGCGGCGCCTTGTTGGCACAGACGCCCGACACCATAAAAATCTATACCTTACGAGCGCTTCGACGCTTGCTCTGTGCCTGCAGTAAGTTCCAACCGTTGATCCTAGCGGTCGAGGACATCCAGTGGATCGATCAAACGTCGGAAGACTGTCTCGTGTCGCTGGCGGCGTGTCTTGCCACCGTGCCGGTCTTACTGCTCGTGACCCGCCGGCCCGGCCCACGGCCCGCTTGGCTCGAAACGATTGCAGCCACTCAGATCGCCTTGCAACCGCTGTCCGTACCTGCCCGTCTGCACTTGGTTCGGGCCATGCTGGCGTCGGAATATATCCCGCCGCCTTTGGAGCAGGCGGTGATGGCCAACACGGCTGGCAATCCCGCGTTTGTGACGGAGATCACGTACTACTATGTCGAGTCCGGGGCGCCCGGCAGTGAGGAGATGCTACCCACATCCCTCGACGCGATCGTGACGGCGCGGCTCGACCGCTTACCGCGCCTGCCCCGGTTGCTCGTGCAAACGGCGTCCATCCTGGGACGTGCGTTTTCCCTATGTCTCCTGCGGGAACTATGGGACGAGGCAATAGAGCCAGAGATCGTTCTGCAAGACTTGGAGCCGCAGGCCTGGGGGTACGCCAAGCGCGATCATTCGGAGTGCGTGTATGTCTTCGCACCTGCCATGCTCCAGGAGCTGATTTACGCAAGCCTGCCCGTACCGCAGCGGCAGACTCTGCATGCTGCTGCGGTACGGGCCTTGGAGACGTGCTATGCCGAGCACCTGGAGCCGGTCACTGGGCTTCTGGCGTGGCACTATGTGCAGGCAGGGCAGCCGGCCAAAGCTCTGCCCTTTCTGACCCACGTTGCCCAGCAGGCGGCGCAGTTGGGGGCTTATACGGATACCGTGACGGCTGGGCAGCAGGCCCTGGAGCAGGTGGAACGTTTGCCGGCAGCGGAGCGTGCTCGCCTGCGGTTGCCCTTGGTCCTAGAGGAAGCCCGCGCGCTGACGGCCTCAGGACTTTTGCAGGAGAGTGTGGCACGTTTGCAGGCACAGCACACGGCCCTGGTGGCGTTGCACGATGTCAGACTCACCGGTCAATATGCGTGCGTGTTAAGCCAGACGTATAGTGAGATGGGGGAGTGGGAACAGGCCGCGGGGCAGGCCCGGCAGGCCGTGACCGCGGCGCAAACGTGCCGAGACGAGGGGCTCGCGGGGCAGGCCTACTATGTTTTGGCCATGGAGCGTTACCGCGCCGGGGCGTTCCGGGAGGGTGCGACGTATAGCCGCCAGGCCGTGGCGCTGTTGGAGCGGCCCGAGCAGCGCACGCAGCTGGCCATGGCGCATTTTGTGTTGGGACTCCATAGTCTCATCTTGGAGGATTTTTCCAGCGCCTTCGAGGCCGAGGCGCAGACCCGCGCGATTGGCGTCGCACTCGGGGATCTGCATGTGCAGGCCTATGCCGCCTGGGCGACCGGATGGATCCATGCGACGTGCGGCGACTGGGAGAACGGCATTGCGGCGTGTCAACAGGGATTGGCGTGCGCGCCCGATCCGTTGAGCGCGGCATTGGTACTGGGTTGGTTGGGCCATGCCTATCTCGAAAAAGGGGACGCGAAGGAGGCGGTGTCGTGTTTAGAGCGGGCTATCTGGCACATGCAGCAATGCCGCTATGCGCGTATGCAGGGACTCTACACCACCTTTCTTGGCGCCGCCTATTTGCGGCAGGGCGACATGGACAAAGCACGGGAGCACGTCCGCCAAGGCTTGGATATCGTCTGGCCCACGCAGGATCATTTTGGCATCGGGTGGGGCCTGCGTATGTTGGGGCGTGTGGCCGAGACCTGTGGACACCTGGCCGAGGCGCAGCAGAAACTCAGCCAGGCATTGCAAGCGTTTCACACGGTGGATGCCGCTTTTGAGGTGGCCCGGACGCGGCTTGCCTTGGCGGGCCTCGTGCAGTTACAGGGAGACCACGACGCAGCCACACACTATGTTCGGGACGCCTACCACCAGTTTGCCACCATGGATGTCCCGCTCTATGTACAGCGCGCCCAGCAACGTGCCGCTGATCTGGGACTGAGCCTCTCTGAGATAGCAAAAGAGTGACTTCTCCCCGCCCTGAAGGACGTTGTGACCAGAGTTGCAGGCTATCGCACATGACGCCTGCAACACAAGGGTAGAAAGGAGAGTGCTGAACCATCAGACCCTGCGGCATCCAGGCGCCCCTACCAAGACGTGCTGCGGAGTAATCCAAGGTGCGAAGCTCTTGGGACAATGTTCCAAACGCTGAAAGCCTCATTCGGCCAAGGACTAGGCCGAAGTTCCTCCCGTGATTCGGCGACAACTTGTTGAAATAAAAACTCAAAATCCTGAAACGAATTGACCTT
>CBCXVS010000013.1:0-49403 GCA_965178525.1 uncultured bacterium
GATAGGTCCGCACACGGACCTGAATTTCCTTCAACTGGTTCAAACCACTTAAGTTAGGCGTCTTCAGGTCGCACGCTTAGAGACCCAATCTCGTCGAGAAAGAACGTACCTTTATCAGCCATCTCAAAGCGGCCGCGGCGCATGCGGACGGCGCCCGTAAAGGCGCCGCGTTCGTGCCCGAATAATTCACTTTCGAGCAAGCTTTCCGGCAAGGCCGCACAATTGAGCTTGACAAAGGGCTGCTGATGCCGCTCGCTCAGCTTGTGCAGCGCCCGCGCCCCCAACTCTTTCCCCGTACCGCTTTCTCCACGCAACAAGACGGTCGAGCGGCTACGCGCCGCCTGCTGCACCTGCTGCATCACTGCCCGAATGGCTGGGCTATCACCGATGATACGGTCCCGATCGTAGCCCATGATCCCGCCTTGCCCAGGCATCTCGCCAGCTTCCGGCAGGGTTTTGAGCCGCTCGCGCAAGTCTGTACTTTGCAAATAGAATCCCAGATACACCCCCGCCGCATTGACCAGTGACAAATCTGCATCCAGCGTTGGGGCAGCGGTAGCACTGGCAAAAAACACGATCACGCCAAGCGCCTGTTGCAGCCCGCGAATCGGGGCGGCGAGTACCACGCCTTCAGTCACCTCAGGCCGCGCCGAGCCAGGAAGAATCGTCTGTCGGGCTGTCGGCGCACTATCGGCATCAATGCCGTCGAGCAATTCGCCCCCTAACTGCGCCATCTGATCTTGGTGTTCACCCCAGCTGACGCCGGCAAGACGCGGCGGGGCCTCCCCGTTCAGCACCACCGCACCGCCGCGTGCGCCTAACGTTTCTCCCAGTATCTGCAGAGTACGTTGTAACACCGCGGCGGGGTTGCGTGTGGTACTGACGATACGGGCAACTTGCTCGACCGGGTCAATATAGCTATGCTGTGCATGATCGGCAGTGAACCTGGGCATCCTGTCTATCCTCCAGGGGCCTTATGATACTTCATCTTATCGAGAAGTCATACACGCTCTTGGTCCGAACGTCAAGCAATGGTGTGGTCTCTGCGTGATATACTCGTGGCGATCGTCACACCGTTGGCGGCTGGCTACAGGGTGTTTTTGCAGGAGGTCATGCAACATTGATACGCAAATATGATGCCGTGTTCTTTGATGCAGCCAATACGCTGCTCTACCCTTTTCCCTCTGTTGGGACGCAATATGCCGAGGTGGCGGCCCGATATGGCGTTAACACCTCTGCGCAGTCCGTGCAACGCGCATTTCGTTATGCTTGGAGCAGCGTCCAAGCTCAGGTCCAGAGCGACCCGGTGCGCTACGGTATTGGTGAGCCGGATGGTCGCCGGTTCTGGCACGCCCTGGTGCATACGACCTTTGACCAGCTCACGCTGCCGGAGGATTTTGATACGTTTTTCGACGATTTGTATCGCCTGTTTGCCGAACCGGCCGCCTATCGCGCCTTTCCCGAGAGTCTTGATGTCTTACAGCAACTCCGGCGCCAAGGGTATATCGTGGGCGTGATTTCCAATTGGGATATCCGGCTGACGCGGATTCTCGAGGGGCTCGGGCTGATGTCCCCTCTGCAGCACATCAGTATCTCGGCGGTGGTGGGCTGGGAAAAGCCACACCGGCAGATCTTTCAGCACGCCCTTGATGCGGTGGCGGTCCCGCCCGCCCGAGCTTTACATATTGGAGACAGTTTGTCTGCCGATGTGCAGGGCGCCGCCCAAGCCGGGCTGCAGCCTTTATGGCTGCAACGGCATGGCGCCACCCGGAGCGACTATCCAGTCATTCAGAACCTGAACGGCGTGCTGTCCTGGATCAAAACACATGCGGAATGCGGAATGCGGAATGAAAGCCAAAAACCAAAAAGCTGATAGCTGACATCACACTCGTGTCGCCAAGTGGCACAGGTCGGCATTAGCCAGGGCGTGCGCGGCTCCAATGGCTTTACATGTCATCGGATTGGCGGCGAGATGGACAGGGACACCGAGATGCTCGCGGATGTAGAGATCGAGCCCTTGCAGGAGAGCGCCGCCTCCGGTGAGCAACAAGCCGCCCTAAGTAATGTCGGCAAGTAGTTCCGGCGGCGTACGCTCAAAGGCGTCCCGCATCGCGTTGATCATCATATGGACGATGTCAATCAGCGCTTCGCGGACATCATGCGAGGTCACCTTCTGCAGACGTGGGGTTCGCGTCATGGCATCGGTGCCCTCAATCTGGCGGCGTTGGGGTGTGCTGTGGGGCAGGGCGTTGCCTAAGTCGATCTTGAGCTGCTCGGCCATTTGCAACCCGATGGCCAGGTCGTATTGGCGCCGGAGTTCCTGCACGATGGCTTCATCCATGGCTTCGCTGCCCAGCCGTAGGGTGTGGTTATAGACCAGTCCGCCGACAGACATAATGGTAATATTCGTCGTGCCGCCCCCAATGTCGACCACCATGCGGCCGTAGGGTTCGCGAATATCGATATCTTCGCCAAGGGCGGAAGCAATCGGTTCGTCAATCAGGTACACTTGGCGAATGCCAGCTGAGTGGGCAGCTTCGACGACCGCACGTTTTTCGATGGCCGAACTTCCCGCAGGTATGCTGAGAATGCACCGCAGTTGCCGGAGGGCGTTGCGCCGTGTCACGTGTTGCAGACAATGCTTCAGCATCATTTGGGTCAGATGAGAGTCGGCCACGACCCCTTCGTGCAACGGCCGGACAATGTTGACATTCTCCGAGGTGCGGCCAATCATCTCTTTGGCGCTTTGTCCAACATTCAGCGCCACGTGGGAGCCAGTCCGGCGCTCCTGCAGAGCGATCACAGACGGCTCGTGGGCGAGGACGCCTTGGTGTTTCGTATAGATCACAGTGTTGGCTGTCCCCAGATTAATGGCAAGGTCGGCGGAGAAGTATTTGGCCACCATGGCGAATACCATTGCTCCCTCCTTTACATATGTGTGTGAGGTTTGGTGAACGAAGGAGCAAAAAGTATGCCATGGGCCTATACGTTGCCGGACACATCTGAGCAGCGCCTGCCTTGACGATAACGCGTGCTCTACGCAGGATCGTGGCCAGATACGTCACTGCAGGCACGTCAGGGCCTTAACAGGTGAGTCAAACCTCTGACACGTCGGCGCTTCTAAGTACCTGGATAGAATTACCTTTATACATTTCTCCAGGGGAAAAATATATTTGATTTTGTTTCGGTACTTAGACGCGATCACGCTTGCCGTGCGCGCCAGACCCAGCGGACGAAGGCGCCGATAGCCAGCGCCTGACCGAGCACCAACATCCACCAGCGATATGTGGTCGGAACCCACTGAGCTAAGCGCGTCCCCTGTGGATCGAGACGCGGTAGGATATCGATGGTAAAGGAAAGGATAATAATCAGCGCGGCGGCGATCTGGGCCCACCACAGCACGTTGCCCGCAGGCAAAACCGGGCCACGGGCTTCAAGCCACAACAGCGTCAGCCCCATGCCAATCATGGTACAAGCAACCGTCACCGGCGCCAGGACTGGGCCGATCCAGGGTACCGGAATCAGAAACAGCACATCCCAGGTGAGTAGCGATGCGGGCCAGTTGAGCAAAACCTTGAGCCAGACATAATAAAAGATGTCCCAAATGCCAAAGCCAATTAAAAAATAGGCGAATTTCCCGGCGTTGGTACGGCCGGCGGCGATGCCGAAGGTGGCGAGCATGATAATCGTACAGGCTTCGCGCGCCAGTTCTAAGATCAAGGTGGGCGTGTCGATGATCACCAATGGAAAGGTAAATCCATTGGGATAGTATAAACGCCGCAAGTAGACGACAATCATCGTTTCCACATTCGCCATGGCGATGGCGAATGCCACCGCATTGATGACGCCACGTCGCATGGTAGCCTACCTTTTTCCGAGGGTGCATGATGGCGAAACGTCGCAGGAAGCAACACAAAACGCCTGAGCCCATGCCGTTGCAAAACACTCAGGGCGTGATCACCATTGAGCGCCTGGCGCATGGCGGGCAGGGGGTGGGCTACCTGGATGGTCTAGCCGTCTTCGTCCCCCGAACGGCTCCGGGCGATGTGGCGGAGGTGCGCCTGACCGAGCAGCGCCGACGATACGCCTTTGGCGAGTTGGTCACGCTGCAACAGCCATCGCCCTGGCGCGTGCCACCGCCCTGCCCGCTCTACGGCCAATGCGGTGGCTGTCACCTGCAACATCTGGGCTATACGCATCAGCTCGACGTGAAAACGGCCCAAGTCCGCGACAGCTTGACCCGGATTGGCAAACTGCCCGACGTGTCCGTTGCCCCGGCGTGGGGCAGTCCCAACGCCTTTGCATACCGCAATAAGGTGCTGTATCACTATGACCGGCACAGCCGCGCGTTGGGCTTGGTGGAGCGGCACGGCATGCGGATTCTGGACATTCCCCAGTGCCGCATTAGCGACCCGCGCGCGGATCGCGTCATGGAGCGTATACGAACCCTCGCGGCGGCGCAACCCGCGCTGCAGCAGCATTTGCGACAGGTGCAAGTGCAGGTGGGGCAGCGCACGGCAGAGACGTTAGTCACGGTCATCGTGGCGGCAGCGCTCTCCGATGCGGTACAGCAACAGCTTTGGGCGGCGCTGCAAGATCTGGCGACGGGCCTCTGGATGCACGTCAAGACAGACGAAACCCCAGCCGTTTTTCATGGCGCCTCGACGCTCGTTGCCGGTGCAGAGGCCATTCATGAGCGGCTCGGGCCGTATCGTTTCCGCATCGAACCGCAGGCGTTTGTGCAGGTCAATACCGCACAAATGGAACGGCTCTACGCGCTGGTACGGGAGATCGCAGCGCTCCGGGGGCAGGAAACCGTCCTGGATCTCTACAGTGGCGGCGGCGTTATCGCCCTGCTCCTGGCTCCGCATTGTGCCAAGGTCTATGCGGTGGAAATCAATCGTCAGGCGTCTTTGGTGGCGATGCAGCAGGCGTGCCGGCTCGGTGTGGAGAATTGTGAGTTTCGTACGGGTAAGGTCGAGCGCATTCTGTTTCGTTATTTTGCCCAAGGACTGCGGGCTGACCTGGCGATTCTGGATCCGCCGCGGGCCGGATGCCGTCCGGATGCGCTGCGGGCTTTAGCCATGATGCGCGTTCCCCGGGTGATTTATATCTCTTGCAGTCCCCCCACACTAGCGCGCGATCTGCGCCTGCTGCACGATTTGGGGTATCGTACGACGGAGGTGCAGCCTCTCGATATGTTCCCGCAGACGTATCATATTGAGTGCGTGGCGACGTTGATACGTATGAATCCAGAGGACTAAGGGCTGAGGGCTGAGGGCTTGCGTAGACTTCAAGTGAATTGCCGGAGGAGATATTGGTAAAAGGTATCCTGCAAAAAGGTTTTCTCGACATTGAGCGCTTGCACACACATTTCAAAATGCTCCGCCAGCTTGCGAAATAGCGCGGCGCTGGGCCGTAAGCCATCCATCTTGGATACCGTAGCGTAGGCCTGTTTGCCCTGCCTCACGTAATAAGTCACACTGACGGGTCGCCGGCGGCGCTGTAGGCTTTCCGGAAACATTCCCACGATAAAAAGCGTATAGTCGCCCAAGTGCTTTTGCGTTTCACGTGCATGGGCGGCATCGCCTTGCTGACTTTCAAGCTGGAAGTCGAAGAGATACTCCAACCGGCGTCCCTGTGCATCGCGCACTCGGTAGAGATTGTCCACATGCACAAAATCGACCAGCAGCCCTGTGATATAGATCATGAGTTCCAGATCCTGCATCCCGACTTGTTCGAAACCGGCCTCGGTGAGAGAACGAAAGAGGTTCCGAAGCGGATGTCCCCCAGGAATGGGTGCCGGTCGTTGAGATTCTATGGGCATAAGTTTCCGATCTCGTATTCAAACGGCCTGTGACCGCTGTGAAGTAGTCGTTATTTTTCTCAGATCTATATCGGCAGAGTAGAGCAGCTCGCTTGAGCCTTGTCCGCGCAGCGAGGCGCCGAGGGGCTAGCCGGTGGCCGGGATGAGACGCGCTATTTTGAATGTCACACAAGAGCAGCCTGCTCTTCGGTGGGCTCTGCTCAACAATACCAGGGTTCGGTCAAAAACGGGACGGACGCCAGCGCCGGGGCTTGATCGAGAGCCGCGGCCTTACTCGCTTCATATACGGTTCCGTCATACGCCTCGTGGGCAAGCTTCCACACGCGTTGGAAGATCTGGCGTCGGCTTTCATCACGTTCTTGGCCGGTCTGCACGGCTTGTAGCACATCGTCGCACAACGTGTCCACGCGGGGATCGGGATGGACCCAGGGATAGATCAGCTTTTCCATGTCGAATGGGCCGATGATGTGCCGGACCGCCTCGAGTTCCAGCAGCTTTGATGAGCCGGCAATGAGAAGGCGGATGGCATATTGGATCGGGGCGACGTTGTCGACCAGGTCGAGATCCAGGAGCGTATGTAAGAGGGCCAGATAATTTTGCAGAGACGTCCATGGCGTAAAGGTGACAAACGTGGGATTCATCTGCAGTCCGACCTCTCGGAAGAGATGGACGGCCTGGACGAAATCCTCGCGGGTGTGCCCTTTGTCGAAGATCTCGAGCACGTCATTGTCCATCGATTCTACGGCGCAGGTGACGAACAGACATCCGGTATCTCGCAACACGGGGAGATGCCGCGCCTGCTGTAGCAGATGCTCCACTTTGATCGTCACATCGTACGTCAGATCGGGAAACGCCTCGTGCATGTCCTTGACAATGGCCATGGCGTGGGTTGGGCCGTTAAAGAAGTCCGGGTCGCCGAAGGTGATGTGCTGCGCGCCCATAGTCACCTGCTGGCGGATGTCGTCGAGCACCACATGCCGCTGCACGACCCGAAAGTTGCCCTGGTACACGGGTACGACCGGACAGTGGCGGCACAGATGTTTACACCCCCGCGTGGCCTCCGTATAGCCTACCGTCTTCAGCTCGTCCGGCGCCATCTGCAACTGGGCATAGGTGCTGAGGGCTGGCAAATCGTCACGATCCGGAACCCGGAACGCCTGTCGGTCGAGGGAGATGAGGGGTTCCGGTTGGGACATCTGTACAGGCGCGGTGTCCCGCGCCTGCGATAATCGCCTGACCAGCGAGACGAGTCCCGCTTCAAACTCACCTCCGAGGATGGTATCGGCGCCGAGTTCTCGTAGATATGTCTCATTCACAGGCGCATAAAGCGCATAAAAACACAGATGGGCTTTCGGATTGAGCCGCTTAATACGCCCAACGAGACTGGCTGCAATCCGCGTGGCCGTATGCATCGGGACATAGAAGGCGACGAGATCAGCCGCCACGACCGCTGCCCCGTTCAAACGTTCTATGGCTACGTCCATACACGTGACAGTACACCCTTCTTGCCGGAGCCATGCTGCAGGCGACGCCAGACCGAAAGGCTGCCGCCCCAGTTCGTAGGTTGAAATCAAAACGACGTTCATCACTTCGCCTCATGGAAAAAAGATGTGGCTGACGGTATCCCCGTACTCATCTCGATGGATGTCAAACCACGCATTTGGTTGAGATGAGTATCGAACATTATTCACTCCCACGCAAACGGGGGTCTAGGACATCCCGGAGCGAATCGCCCAGCATGTTAAAGGCAAATACGGCCAGCGTAATCACGGCTCCGGGAGCGATGGCGACATGCGGCGCGAACATCAGGAGAGCCAGGGCTTCGGAGAGCATGCCGCCGAGGGTAGGCGTTGGGGGCGGAATACTGAGCCCCAAGAAGCCGAGGGCGCTCTCGGTGATAATGGCCACACCGATCAGACCGGTTGTGAGCACGATATACAGCGCCACACAACTCGGAGCAATGTGCCGCAAAATGATGCGCCAGTCACTGCAGCCGATGGCCCGGGCGGCTTCGACGTATTGGATCTCCTTGATGACTATGGTACTCGCGCGCACGACGCGAGCCCCATAGGGGATAAAGGGGACGCCAATGGCCACGATCACCGTCGGCAACGAAGGAGACAGAGCCGTCAGTAAGGTCAGGGCCAAGATGATGAGCGGAAATGACATTAAAACGTCCACAATACGCTGCATCACCGCGTCCGTTTTGCCGCCCCAGTAGCCGCTGACTAATCCCATCACGCCGCCAACCAGGGTGCCGGCGGTCGAGGCCACCACCCCGACCAGGAGCGATATCCGTATGCCGTAGAGCATGCGGCTAAAGACGTCGCGTCCAAACTGATCCGCCCCAAACAGCGTCCCCGGCCAGGAGGGCAGGGCGTATTTTTTGGCCACCCCGATCTCTTCCGGATCGTAGGGCGCGAGGAAAGGACCCAGCGTTCCCATCAGCACGATGATCACAATAATCACGCTGGCAACAGCGCCCAAGGGTTTCCGTCTGAAAAACGTCACGACAGCCCAAAACGAATGGGTAGATGACGGACGGACCGTCTCGTCAACAGGCAATGCGGTAGCGGTCCTCGTGGTGTTCAACCCCCTCTCCTTGCCCCTGGCTTATTGATAGCGAATTCTGGGATCGAGCCAGCCATACAAAATATCCGTAAGCAGATTGGCCACAATGACGAGACCGGCAAAGATAAAAATCATGGTCTGCACCAGCGGATAGTCGTGGTTGATCACCCCGTTCACCAGCAGAGTGCCCCAGCCGCGCAGATTGAAGACCTTCTCCGTGACCACCACGCCGCCAAGCAAGGCGACAAACTGCAGGCTGCCAATCGTCACGATCGGAATCACGACATTGCGCAGCGCATGTTTCATCACGACCACCCGTTCCTGTAATCCCTTGGCCCGGGCGGTCCGGATGTAATCTTCCACCAGCACTTCGAGGATGGAGGAGCGCGTCATACGGGCAATAAAGGCGACCTGGAAATAGCCCAGGGTGACGGCAGGCCAGAACATCTGCTGCATGTTGCGCCAAAAACTGTCGAACGGACTCACCCACACCAGTTCGGGCGTCCAGGCGAACAGCCGCACCAGCGTCAGCAGAATCATCAGGCCCAGCCAAAAGACAGGCACCGAGAGGCCGGTAACACTGAAGACCCGGCAGGCATAATCCACCCAGGTATCCTGGAAAAGGCCGCTGATCGTCCCGAGGAAAACGCCCAAGACCACCGCCACGGCCATCGTATAGATGGCCAAGTTGAGGGTAATCGGGACATGCTCCGCCATGAGCAGCGACACCGGCTTGTTGGCGAGAAAGAGGGAGGTGCCGAAATGGCCGCTGAGCAGATCGGTCACCCATCGGCTATACTGCACATACCAGGGATCATTGAGCCCCAAATGCTCCCGCAAATCGGCGACCGTTTGCTCGTTGGCGCCCTCTCCCAGGATCGAAACCGCCACATCCCCCGGGATCATCCGCATGATCATGAAGATTAATAAGGAAACCCCGATGAGGGTGACCAGGGCCAGGAGCACACGCCGTACAATGTATTGCCTCATCAGGGCGTTTCCTTTGTGTGTAGGCGGTCACAACCGGATCAGGATAGCGCCATGAAGTGCCTGTCTCCAGAGGAAAGATGTGAATTGAATCCGGTTCGGGCGCTTATTTGACATGCGGCAACTCCGGCAGATCCAACCAGACGTAATCCATTCTGGCATTGGTGCTACGAATGTTGGGCGTGGGCGTCCAGCCCTTGACAAAATTCCACCGCACATGATGCAGATCGAACCACAGGAGCACCAGGTACGCCGCGTCGTTCATGACGATGCGGTCCATCTCCCAGACGACCGCCCTGCGCTTTTCGGGATCGGCCATGAACTTTTGCTTTTCGAAGAGGGCGTCCACCTCCGGGATCGATCGCTTTTGGTACCACCGGCCGCCGTTGGTGACGAACAATTGCCCGAACATATCGATGGGATCATCGAAGTCAAAGGCCGCCCCCAGAAGACTCATTAAAAAGTCCCCCGAGACCTCGTTGGCGCGATGCTGCGCCACTAGCATGGGCTCCAACTGGATGTTGATGTCGGCCTTCTTCAGCAATTGCTGCACCACTTGCGCGTTCTCACAGGAAAACTTGATGTTGCTCGAGCATTGGATCTTGATCTTGCGCCAGTCGATCTTCCCTTTTTCTTTCTCATAGTCAGCCAGAAGTTCTTTGGCATGGGCAATGCGCTTCTTCATGTCGGGACCGTAGCCAATGAGTTGCGCTTGCGCAGCCTTGGTCATGGCCCAGGGACCCAGCGGATAATTGCCTGTCCCCACTGCCCCCGACTGATTGCCGAGCGCACTGATCGCCTCACGCTTAATGGCTTCGCTAATCGCTTGCCGGACTCTGACGTCATCAAACGGCGGCTTCTGGCTTTGCAGCGCCAGATGCGTCACGACCAGGCCGGGGGTAGCGCCGTGGATGAGATTGGCATTCTGTTGCGCCGAGGACTTCGCCAAATCGCCATCCAAATTGGGGTGGAGGAAAACACCGCTCCAGTGGATGCGCTTGCTCAGCACGGCCGCCAGCATCGACTGGGAGTCGTCGATGATGTGAATCTCGATGGCATCGACGTAAGGCAAGCCCTTGATGAAGTAATCCGGGTTGCGTTCGTAGCGCCACACCGACTCGGTCGGGGCTGCCTTCAGCCGGAACGGCCCGGTGCCGATCACTTGGGTCTTTAAAGCATCCACCGGGTCCTTTTCGACGATATGTTTGGGGATGATAGCGTTGTGCCCGTTCGCAAACAGGTTGAGCAGGAGGGCGGACGGCCCCTTCCCGTGTATCACCACCGTATTGGCGTCCGGTGTTTCCACATGATCGATCACGGCCTTGAACACGGGCCCCCTGGGGCTGACCATGCCCTTGGGCGGGTTCATGATGCGTTCGATCGTATATTTGACATCGGCGGATGAGAACGGCTCGCCGTCGTGCCATTTCACGCCCTGGTGCAGGTGGAACGTGATCGATTTGCCGTCGTCGCTAAGTTCCCAGGAATGCGCCAATTCGGAAATCACTTCGAGGGCCAGCGGGTCATAAGGATTGGTGCGGACCAGGCCGTTGTAGGCGGGCGCGGTGGCGGCAAAGATACCGCCTAAGGAGGTTTGGTGCATGTCATAGAAGGGAATTTTTTCGTTCAGAACGCTAAGGAATGTCCCCCCAGACCGGGGTTTTTCGCCGTTGGCAGTAGCCAACGCGACAGGGCTTTCCCGTACCAGATCTGCAGCCGTTTTTTTCGCCGGCTGCGCCTGCATCGCCAGAGGCAACCCAAGCAAGAAGAGCATGCAGACCAGCCCCACCGGTCCACGTAATCTATGAGACGCCATAGCCACACCTCCGCGTCTGTTGTGGAACTACCAAAGATCGGGATGACCTTCAACCTCGGCCTCTGTGTGAGTGGGCGCTAATGTAGCAGGCAGGCGCCGTGGCGTCAATAGCGCACTGCGTTCTATGACAAAGGCGTGAGAGTAAGGCCGTACGACGTACGAGAGCGTCCCCCCGAGGTGACCGAGCCCGTGCGGTTGCACATACTGGCAAAACGGTAGCTGTGCACGATAGACGAGAGCTATGGGCATGGCTGAAGACATGAGTGAAGTCGTGCGAAAGCTCTGTTCAGGTACTGATAAGGGGCTTGATAATGCTGGACACCCTCAGACACTGACAGGGTTCGTCGTGAACGAGAGTGCCCTCGATCTAGATCCATTGCTCTTGATGAGGTGAGGTGTACGCCCCAATACGTACGCCTCTTACCTCGGGGCAAGGCGTAATCGCTTGGCGATGCAGGCACTCACACCCCCTGCAAGAGAGGCGGCTTATTGATGTATTCCTGCGCCAGTTGCCGCCCGGTTTTTTGCAGCAGTTGCTGTTCCGCCTCCGGGGTGGGGCCGGGCGGAGCATACACGACCGTGTCGTTGCAGTAGGTGGGAATGACCTTTCCGGCCTCCCGGCAGAGCCCATAGGGCTCTCCGCCCTCCCGCACCGTCTGGATGCCCTGCCTAATCTGCCGGCGAAACATGATAATGCCGCGATCGGTGGCGCCCAGGTGTTCCAAGCCATGCACGGCAATCGGCCGTTGCCCAACCTGGGCGTCATAGTCGCCGGGCTGCCGCTGCCGGTCCTCATAGACATCCGTCTCCGGCACTTGAGCGGGCAGCATCACGGTGCGGTCGCCCCACCAAGCGGGCGTCACGCTGTCGGTTTCGCTGACGTGCCGGAACTCGAGGAACATCGTGTTGGTATCGTCTACCGGAACAATCCACCGGCTCATCATTGGGCCACTGAAGGCGTGCGGCGTCTGGCCGTCTTCCCAGATGGGTGCAACCTGCTGGAGGTTAGGCAACACGACCTCAACCATCCGCACCCAGATGTTCTCTTGCACCCTCCGGCATGCCGTATAAACGATCCCAGCTGGCGTCTCGACGTAGTCCAGTTCAGGCAACACCCCGAACTGGTCAGTAAACTGAGAGCCGGTCACAATGGTGTGGAGAAAGGCCGTATGGACCGGGTCCATGGCATTTTCCAGGATCTGCAGCCAGTTGCAGGGATAAAAATATTTTTTACCGGGAATTAACCGATATCCCGGCCGCACGAAACTGTCGTAGACCGGAAAGGGTGGCTGGGTCTCAGGCGGCCCCATGTAGGCGAAGATCGTCCCATTATATTCGTGCGTCGGGTAGGCGCCGTGGCACAGCCAATCCTTCAAGGTGCTGTCCGGCGGTTCCCCCGGCGTCTCCAAGATGGCGCCATCCACATCGAAGAGCCAGCCGTGATAGCAACACCGTATGCCCTTCTGCGATACCAGCCCAAACTCCAAAGAGGTGCCGCGGTGGGGACAGTGTAACTCCAGCAGGCCCACCTCGCCACTGAAGTCTCGGAACACGACCAGCTCTTCGCCGAGGATACGCACCCGCACCGGCAGGTCGGTGAGATCGTCGGCAAAGAGCACCGGCTGCCAGAAGCGCCGCAAATACTCGCCACAGGGCGTTCCTGGGCCAATGTGCGTGAGTTCCTCATCTTCCTTGGGCACATCACGATGGTAATAGCCACCATATCGCGCCGTCAGGAAAGGGGCTCTGGTTGCCATGTCATTCTCTCCCTTGAATAGTGGTCACGCAACGTGGGCGATGGAGGTCCACAGCATAGCGTCCAGGGATCGCTCGTGCAAGATATGAAAGCCGTTCTTCTACGTGATGTGAAGCGGAGTAAGTGCCCGGACAGAAATGAAACCTCCCCGCAGCAAGCTACGGGGTATCAGAAGGAAGTTGACGCTCAACTGGCCCGAAGCAAGCCTTCGGGGAATCGCACCCTGCAAGGGATTCAATTCATATTTTTCATCTGGAAAAACGATGTCGCTCATTTTGTCCAGGAACTTTCAATTCCTTGGGGATAGACTTCGGGATGCTGCCGACCCCTATGGATAACTGCGTGTCATATATTCCCCCGTTTGGAGTTGCCTAACGGAATCCACACAAATCGCCCGTCAGAAGTTGGATAAATCCACATGAAAAAATCATCTTCTACATCAGAGACGGGAATAAGCATCTCGCGTCACCGCTACGGCGTGCGTCCCTCTGGGAGAAGGAGTGTGGACATGTATCCGCCCATGCTGTCTGTTCATGTAGGTACGTTCCGGACCCAATGCATTTTTTGGACACTACTCTTTCTTCATCTGCTGGCTTGGCCGGGCCTCACGGCTGAACACGTATCTGTAACACCGCCACACGGCGCGCCCGACGCGGAGACGGTCCGGCCGCTGACCGCCGCCCAACAAGCGGCGCAAGACCTTGCCGCGAACCTGGCGGCTGACGAGCCTCGTGTCGCAGTCCCCGCTCCCTCGTCTCCCCTGTTCCGCCTCCAGGAGCCTCTCGTTCGTCGTGGCCCACGCCCTGTCTTGGTGCTGTATACCTCCGATCACCTCGACGTGCGCGTGGTACGCGGCCCCGACACCTTGGCCTCCTCGGTTGATGATCTCTCTGCCGCGCCAGCCGACGCCAGACGTCCGCTTCTCAGCGATGCGGCCCAAGGCGCGCTGGCATTAGAGTTGCTCATCGATTAGTCTAGGCGGGCCCAAGTACGTTCCCATTTGAGCGCCCACCGGGAGATTCATAACATCAAGGTGCACAAGGGGAATGTTGCGGTACGCACGACCCGCATTCCGAATCTGGTTGCAAATATAACCATATCATTATATAATTACTAAGTTATATAACTGGAGGCAGGCACGTGGAAGGAGCCACAATCGACGGGGTGATGCATGCGCTCAACGATTCGAGTCGGCGCAGGATTTTGACCCTGCTGCGGCAAGCGCCGCATTGTGTCGGAGATCTCGTGGACGAGATTGGCCTAACACAGCCCGGCGTCAGTAAGCATCTCCGCATCCTGGAGGCAGCTGGCCTCGTGCAGGGGACAAAACACGGCCAACGTCGCATCTACCGCCTGGAGCCGCATGGATTCCAAGCTTTAGATGCGTGGCTTGAAGATTACCGTGCCTTTTGGACTGAAACACTGGACCACTTGGCGCAGATGATGGAGAAACATCATGGGGAATGATACGTTTACGGTAGAGAAGCTGCTGCCGTACAAGCCGCAAGAGGTATGGCGTTATTGGGTCCAACCCGATCTGATGACACAGTGGTGGGGACCAAAAGACTTCACGTGTCACAAAGCGCACGCGGATGTACGCCAGGGTGGGACATGGCGTGTGGACATGACGGCGCCCGACGGCAACCCCATTGCAACAGGCGGGGAATACCTCGACGTGCGTCCCGGCGAACGCCTGCACATGACATTTGCCTTCGACCGTGGCCAAGGCTACGCCGAGTCAAGCGAAGTCGTCGTGCAGTTTGAGGAGGCCAACGGGCAGACCCGGCTGCTGATGACACAGACGGGCTGCGGTCGCGATCCATTAACCGACTTGAAAAACATCCAAAACACCTGGCGGAGCATGTTCGAGCACTTGGCAGCAGGCCTGTGAGACATCTCGAAAGACGTGGATTCTAGCCTGGCGTCGCCGCAGGCGGTGGGGTTCCTGGGTCCCAGGCTAAAGGTGTCCGCGTCACGGCCGGCCAGAGCAGCAGCAACCCCAGCACAACATTGATCGTGATCGCATACGGCACGCTAACGGCTGCGGCCACCGCCCCGATCTCCAGCGTGCCCAGAGGCGTCGATACGCCGATGCAGACGCTCAGAAGCCCCATCATGCGCCCCCGCATGGTAGGGGGCGCCGCCAGCATCGTGAGCGCGCTTTGCATGGTACTAAAACCTGCTTGCCCACAGCCCCCCAGAGCCAGCAGGACAAACGCCAAGCCATACCAGGGCGTCCAGACAAACAACAGCGCCGTGAGCAGCACAAGCCCTGATCCCCCCACAAAGAACCGGCCGGGATACGACAAATGGCGGACGCTGGCGATCACGCCGGCGCCTACCAATTGCCCAAAACCTTCCGCCGCGGCCAGCAGGCCGATCAGGCCGGCCCCGACACCGAAATAATCACTCCCAATCGCGGGGATAAATTGCCGGGTGGGAAAGGCCAACGCGTTCATCACCATCGTCACATACAATAAGCCCAAGAACATGGGGCTCTGCCGGGCTGTGCGCACGGCCTCGGTCAAGCTGTACCAGACGGGTTCCACGAGCGTGGTGCCCTGAGCGGGGGGAATCCGCAGCCGCGTCATCAGCCCCAGATTCACCACGTGCACCGCCAGGATACAGCTGTACGCGCCCATGAAGCCGACGGTCTGCACCAGGACGCCACCGACCAGCGGCCCCAAAATCTTGCCCGTGGTGTGGCTGATCCCATCCAGAGACAGGGCGGTGACGAGCCGCCGCGCCCCGACGATATCTAAGATGGCCGTGCGCCGGGCGGGGTCTTCCAGCGATTTCGTCACCCCCTGCACGGCCACGGCGAGAAACGCATGCCACGGCTGGACGCGATCCAGCCCGAGTAAAACCAGGAGGATCATCGTCATCGCCGTATTACAAAGCTGGGCTCCCAGCAGGATACGCTGGCGGCTGAGGCGGTCGGCCAAGAGACCGCTCACCGGGGCACACAACGGCCTCGGCAGATTGGTGAACACCAGCACTAGCGCCAAATGCCAGGGCGACCGCGTCACGTGCCAGATCAACAGGCTCAGGACCAACTGCTCCATCAACCGGGCCACTTCGCTCAGGCCACCCACGCCCCAGAGGGTCCGGAAGGCGGCTTCGTGCAAAACGGTCACGATCGGAGCGTGGTGCTGGCATGGCATAGAAGCGGCCCTCACGGTCTTGAAGGATAGGCACATGGAAGACTTGGGAGGGCATGATACCCCCTAGGATGAAAAAATCGGTGAATCTCCGTGATCCAGCATGGTAGGATACCATCATATCTGCGTACACCCATCGTTTGCACGCTCATTTTAACCGTGACGAGAATCATCTATGCAATTGCAAGACCTCACCGATGCTCTCACTCACCACATGCCGCCCGTGCTCCGCTGGGCCGGGGCCATGGCCAAACAACTGCGGCAATTCGATATCAGCGTATCGGGGAAAAAATCCTCCGGCAGCGCCAGTACGGACGCCCTCACCCTGGCGGATTTGTCGGTGCAAGAATTACTCGTGGCCGCCCTGCGGGACAGCGCGCCCATCTTTCGTCAATGTCGCCTGGAAGCGGAAGAGTCGACGGGGGATCTGGAGCGCTTTGCAACGCAGAGCCCCTACACGATCGCTCTCGATCCCATTGATGGCACCCAACAATACCGGGATCGCACGGGAGATGGTTGGTGCGTGATGCTCAACCTGCGTTCGGCCGAGACCGTGCATTACTCGCTCGTCTACATTCCGGAATGCGGGCCGCATGGCACCTGGGTGGAAGCCGTCGGGGATCGCATCGTCTGTGGTGATGATGATCTGAGCCGGCCCGCGACTGAAGTCTTGCGCTCCCTGGCGCCAGTCGACCCCGAGACACGGCCTGACTCGAAGAATATTTATGTCGTCGGTTTTCAACAAGAGGACCCCGCCAAAGCGCAGCTTCTGACCGATGCGGGTTTGGCAGGCTATACGAATGACCGGATGCCAGGCTGCATGTATGAGATGTTTGCCCGCGGCACGTTCGACGGCTCACTCATCCATTCGCCCAACATCTACGATTTTCCCGTGACGCTGCACATGGCTCGCATTTTAGGCGGCGATGCGCTCTGGGCGCACACGCGGGAACCCGTCAATTTCCAGGAACTCTGGGTCGACCCCCATGCCGATATGCTGCGCCTGCCAGGCGTCGTCGCCTGTAGCGCCAACCGGGAGACGCTGCACACCCTGTGCGAGCTGGCCAAGGACTGGGATCCCGTGCGATATCACGAATGATCATGAGTTAGGGACCATGCCACTCTGAAAACGCTTCCTGCTTACAGGCCATAGTCTACAGGCCCTTCAACATGCTCTCCCTGCCGTCGTAGCGAGTTTGCAGCCTTCTCTGCAAGGTCGATTTTGTCAAACTCATAGGTCAAACAGACGGCACCGACCTCCTGATCCTCTGGCTCCTCTCGGAAGCTCAGTCGCCCCCCAAGACGCGATACCTGCTTTGTTAGCACGGCTTCTCTTCCTGGATTGTGCGGTGATTGGTAGTACACTTCAAACATGTAGGACATCGTGATATCTCCCGTGGGCGGGATGTGATTGTTCAGGGCGGAGGTGGCAAAAAGAAGAGGTGCCCCCACTTTCCTCCCCGCCCTTTTTTGCCTCCTGTCCAATCAGCGTATTTGAAGTGAGGCAAGTGATGGCCGACATGGGGTTCGGGTGGTTGTAATTGGTACCACTTTTTTATGCCGGACGGCGGATTTGGATAGGGTTGTCCGGCTACTGCGAGCGCAAGTTCGACCCCATCAGGCATGGCCTGCTGTAACAGGCGGCGAGCGTCCGTCTCAGAATCAACCGTCGCGTTATACCTGCCTGGGGCTTTGATGCCTTGGATGATCTCATCGTCTGTCGGCACGATCGGCCTCTTTCCGGCATGATCTTGTCCGTTGTCAACCAAAGATGATATAGGATTGCTCTATCCACAGCATGCATGGTGTCTGGGCGTAAGCGCGCAATGAGACGAACGTCTGATTCCCCACGCCGTGGACGTAAGCGCTTTGTTGACGTGCTCAAAGATGCAGATCCATGTCGTCCACGCTGACTTGGGAGCCCAAAAGATGTTGAAACGCCTGTAAGGACCGCACGATATCCTGAGGATCGAGCCCATGCAGAATCAACACCAAGTGTGAGCGTTGGTCGGTGTCCGGCCAGCCTGGCAGGTGCTCCGGCGCATGGATAATGTGTTGCACGCCATTGAGAACCACAGGCCCCTCTACACCGACATTCAGGAGACCCTTGACACGCAAAACATCTTCACCGTGCGCGTGCAGGAGCATGCTCAGCCAGACGCTAAACGCGATCCAATCGAGCGGCTGATCAAAGGTCAACGCCATGGCGCGCGTCTCCCCGCCATGAGGGCTGCGCCCTCCGGGGAATGCAGGCGTCATCTGCGGTGTGGTCCGCGTCGGCGCGTCGTCTGGCGCCAGCAGCCGATCCGGATCGACATCGCCAAAGACCGCGGTGGTCATCCGCGCGGACGGGTTAATCGTACGCAATCGTGTGTGCAGAGACGCCATGAGGTCAGGAGATGTCATATCACTTTTGGTGATGATGATCTCATCTGCCACCACCACTTGCTTCCAGGACTCCGGATGGCGGTCGAGATGGCGCGGCCCATTTACGGCATCGACCGTCGCAATCACTCGCGCGATGCGAAAGTGATGCCGCAGCATGGGATCGGTCCCGACCGTAAAGAGAATGGGCGCGGGGTCTGCCAGGCCGGTGGTCTCCACCACGACCCGAGTGAAGTTGGCGATGGCGCCGCGTTGGTCCTGGTCCAGGAGGTTGCTGAGGGCGTGGACGAAGTCATTCCGCACGGTGCAGCAGACACACCCATTGCCAAGCAAGATGGTCTGCTCATCGAGTTGGCGGACGAGGTGGTGGTCGAGACCGACTTCGCCAAACTCGTTGACCAGCACCGCCGTGTTCCGTGCTTGTGGACTTGACAGAACCCGCCGCAAGAGGGTCGTCTTGCCACTGCCCAGAAAGCCGGTCACAATGGTAATCGGTCGTTTGCCGCCACGGCTCATGAGCCATCCTCGCGGACGTTATGGGCACGCTCCAACGCCTCGATGAGCTGCGGCTGCAGCGGATCGAGAGCGCGCCCAGCGAGCTGTTGCGCCGCCGGCCACAGGGCGCCTAGGTTCTGGACGATCACCGTACTCCCCTTGCGGTCGCTGAGCATATAGCTGCGGCTGTGCCAATTGTCGAGGCGCAGCCCGTAGTGCGCTAGGATCTGATTCAACACCTGCGTGCGGCGGCGCCAATCGCGGCGCCGGGCGCGCTCCCGGTCACTCCCGGCAGTGACAGCTGCTTCGGTTGCGTCCTCATGCAACGGTTGTTCCGCCCAATGCTCATCCGTCAAAAATTGCCAACATAGCACGCACATACGTGTCTCCCTTATCTGGGGAATCGTCGGGCAAAATCGTCTGCAATCTCCTCAAAGGTCAGCCAGCTCACGCCCTCGTGGCCATTGATGTATTCGATCAGCCGTTCATGCATAAGCAGCACTTGGGGCCGGCCACTGACGTCCGGATGAATGGTCATAGCGAACACAGCGTAGTCGAATTCACGATACACCCAGTCGAATTGATCACGCCACATCTGCTCAATATCGCGTGGGTTGACCCAGCCGTGACTGGTGAGTGATTTCTTGATAAACATCATGGGAGGCAGGTCGTCCAGGTACCAGTTGGCCGGAATCTCGATGAGATCGGTCTCCTCGCCTCGGACCAATGGCCTCATCCACGCTGCCGCCGGCCGGGCGTAGTCGATCTTGGTCCACTGGTCACCCACACGGACATAGTAGGGATGGAAGTCATTGTGCATCAAGCTGTGATCATATTTGAAACCTTGTTTCAAGAGCAGCTCATTCGTTATATTCGAAAATTCCCACCAGGGTGCAACATAACCTGCCGGTGGCTTGCCCGCTATCTGCTCGATCAAGTCCATCGATTTCCGCAGGACATCTTCTTCCTGCTGCGGCGTCATGGCGATGGGATTCTCGTGTGCGTAACCATGCGCGCCAATTTCGTGACCGGCGTCAGCGACCATGCGGACTTGCTCCGGAAATGTTTCCATGGAATGACCCGGGATGAACCAGCTCGTCCGCAGATGATATTTGTCAAAGAGTTTCAGTAAGCGTGGTGTACCGACCTCGCCGGCAAAGAGCCCCCTGGAGATATCATCTGGCGAGTCTTCACCGCCATATGAGCCCAGCCACCCCGCCACCGCGTCCACGTCTATGCCATACGCAACCTTAATATCCTTCTGCGCCATGACTGCTCCTCCTCTCTTCGGCATGGGATCCGTCCTGAAGCTTCCCCTGGGTGTTTTCGAGGCATCGGCGCCAGGGTCTCACAGATGCACGTGGCACACAAGGAAAAGCCCCGCCGACAGGCGTCAAATGACCACGTGGCGTTGATATCCCCCAGTGGCAAGAAAACGTTTGACACGCAACACGATGGTTTTGACAATATCCGGTCATGGACATCATACTCGTGCAGTGTCATCTTAAGTGCCCGAACCGAATTCAATTCATATCTTTTCTCTGGAAAAACGATGTCGCTCATTTTGTCCAGGTACTTACGATCATCTCACGAACTGGGGGAGCCGTTTGTATGCCTAGCACCAATCCGTTTAAGATCATTCGTGGCGGCCACGTGCTCGATATCGACAAGCATCGGGCCGATTTGGCTGATATCTTGATCGAGGGGAACCGCATTGCCGACATCATGACGCCCGGAGCGGCGGCTCCGGCAGGGGCGGACCGCATCGACGCCAGTGACCGCCTGCTCATGCCGGGCTTGATCAACGCGCACACCCATAGTCATGGGGGGCTGGCCAAAGGCGCGGGGGATCGGTGGACGCTGGAGCTATTGTTGCATGCCGCGCCCTGGGTGAGCGGGCACCGTGCAGCGGAGGACATGTACCTGTCGTCATTAGTTGGCGCGCTGGAAATGGTGCGGAAAGGCTGCACTGCGTGTTATGACTTGTTCCTGCAACTGCCGCTCCCGACGCCAGAGGGGCTCGAAGCCGTCGGGCGCGCCTACCAGGACGTGGGGATGCGCGCGGTCCTCGCCCCCATGACTGCAGACCGCACCTTTTATCAAGCCATTCCCGGACTCCTTGACGCCCTGCCGGCGCTGCTGCGCCGTGACATTGAGCAGATCCGGATGCAACCGGGTGACGCCATTATGGCGGCCTGCAGGACGTTGCTCAACCATGTCCCATCCGATGCCTCGCGCCTTCGCTTGGCCTTAGCGCCGACGATTCCCTTGCATTGTTCAGACGATCTCATCATCGCCCACTGCAAGTTGGCCCGGGAACACGGCGTCGGGCTCCATATGCATCTGGCAGAATCCAAAGTCCAGGCGGTGTCCGGCCAACAGCGCTATGGCACGACGCTGACCGCGCACTTGGATGCCCTCGGCTTTTTAGGACCGGATTTTACGGCTGTGCATGCGGTCTGGTTGGACCGTGATGACATACGGCGACTCGCCGATCATGGCGCTTCGGTGGCGCACAACGCCGGGAGCAATTTGCGTCTCGGCTCCGGCATCGCCGCGGTGCACGAGATGGTACAAGCCGGCGTCAACGTCGGGATCGGCACCGATGGAGCGAATTGTTCGGACAACCAAAACATGTTTGAGGCCATGCGATTGGCATCATTTGTCTCACGTGTGCGGAGCCCTGACTATCAGACATGGTTGCAAACGGATCAGGTCCTCCATATGGCGACCGAAGGCAGTGCCAAAGCCTTGGGTTTGGATGCCGATATTGGCCGCTTAGCGCCGGGTTACAAAGCCGATATCGTCTTTCTTGACCTGAACCACGTGAATTTCTTGCCCTTGAATGACCCGACCCATCAACTGGTGCACACGGAAGACGGCAGCGCGGTCGATAGCGTCATCATTGACGGTGACATCGTGCTCTGGCAGGGGCGCTTTCCCGGCATTGATCTCGCGTCTCTCCGAACCCGCATCGACGCCGCTCGCGAGCAGCTTGCCACGCGGACGCGGGAGGCCAAACAGTTGGCAGAGGCCCTGGAAGCGCACGTGGGACGTTTCTGTATCGGCCTGGCCCGACAACCTTATCCGGTCCATGCCACCGTAGATCCGTAGGGGTAGAGCAAACGTGTACAACCGCCATGGTCATGGACCAGCCCCTTACATCTGCTGGCCATGCGAGGCGTGCCGCGTGTCTAGAGGAATGCGAGCATGAGGTTTCAACAAGCGATCGCACGGACGCTCGGACGTCGTTGTAGCATCTCGGTTGCCATGCTGGCCACATGCGCCGTATTGCTACTCATCCATCTGTTTGGCTTTCCGCCACGCCGAGCCGTGTGGTCGGATGCGTTGCCGATGAGACGATCCGGGTTCTCCGGTATCGTTCAGGCGCCGGGCCGGCCCCCGGTGCAGGAGAAGCTCGGCCCCGGCAAGGTGTTAGTAGCCAGCCGACACCTCCGTGACCCTAATTTCGCGGAAACTGTGGTGCTGCTACTGGCGTACGGCCCACGCGGGGCACAAGGTTTGATCATCAATCGGCCCACCACCGTACGGCTCGCCGAGATCCTGCCCAAGATCCCAGAGCTACGGCAGCAGTCGGATACGGTGTACATTGGCGGACCGGTATCACCCAACCGCCTCATGCTACTCGTCCAGTCCGACAAACCACGGCAGCAGACGCGTCAGGTTTTTGCAGATATCTATGTCAGCGATAGCCGACAAGTTCTCCAGCAATTGGCAAATGAAACGGCTGAGGGAGCGCGCTTTCGGGTCTATGCCGGCTATGCCGGGTGGGCGCCTGGCCAACTTGACCGGGAAGTCGCACGCGGGGACTGGCATGTCATGCGCACCGATGTCGAGACCGTTTTTGACGAGATGCCGTCGGGTGTCTGGCCAACTCTGATTCGGCAAAGCCATCTGAAGTGGTTGTAAGAAAAACAGCGGATGTTGCATAGGATATAAGATAATGTGTGCTCGCTTCGGATTCAATCTACTCGCTTGTGCTGTAGTACTCCTCCTGGTGTGGCTCAGTGCAATCGCCCAGACGCCGCCGCCCCGGGCTGTTGATCTCGCTACGGTTGCGACCGACGGGGGTGTATTCCAACGCGTGTATGGCTCGGTGGGAATCGGCTTCCTGGGCGTGCCTGTAGCCGGCGGTGTCGACTGCGACGGTGATAGGTTGCCGGACGTGGCGATGGCGTCGATCCTCGCCAGCCCGTTGCAGCGCCGAGGTGCGGGCGAGGTCTATCTGGAATGGCCTTAAGTCAAGCCAACTCCTTTCTTGATGAAGCAGTTACGCCGATTGCCTGAGACCGACTCTCCTCTCATGATGAGGGCCTTCATTCCCCCCACTGACAGGAGAAGCGCTCAGGATATCCCGTATCACCCCCCGGCTGCAACGCCTCCAGGCCGACTGCGCCGCCCACCTCCCATCCGAGGCCATTCCGGCGGCGTGTGAGGCGGTCGGCTATACCGAGTGGCGCGACCGCCTCCTCCATCCGGTCGTCACCGTCCAGGCCTCTCTGGGGCAACTTCTCCCTGGCCATGCCGCCTGCCGTCATCTCCCGCACTGAACGGGTGGCTACTCCAGTGCCTCGGCCTCCTGCCCGGCTCCTACCCAGCTGCCTGGAGGCGTGCTGGACCACCTCTGCGAACGCGTCGGCCAGTCGGCCCGGCCACGGCCTTGGAGGACGGGCGCTGGCATGGCCATCGCGTTTTCTTCGTCGAGGCCTCCGGGGGCGCCAGGCCCGATACCCCGGTGTGGCAAGACGAGGTCGGCCCGCCCGGCGAACAACCGCCCGGCGGTGGCTTTCCCGTGGCCCGGCTGCTGGCGCTTTTCCATGCGGGCAGGGGCCTGCTCCCCCCCCTAGCGGCGTCTGCTTTGAACCCCCACGAGTTGTCCCCAGTCCAACCGATGCATCCGGCCATGGAACCAGGTGAGGTGCTGGTGACGGAGCGGGGCCTATCGTCCGATGCCCAGATGGCCTTGCTCAGACTGGCCGGTTTGCCCGCCCTCATGCGAGTCGGTGCCCGACAGATGGTCGCTTTCACCCCGTCTCGGCCCTTGGTGATCCCCGCTACCCGACCGACCCCTCAGAGCCAAGGTCTACCCCGCTCGCGGTGGATCATGGCCCATGGCCAGCAGGACCAACGGGTGGAAGGGTTCCAGCCCAAGACCTGGCCGGCTGGGCTCGATCCCCCAACCTTGGCAGCGTTCCCTGCATCGCTTTTCCTGCCAGAGTTGCGGCATCAGGTGATCCAGCCCGGCTTGCGCTCGCGAGTGCTCACGTTGGTCACGACCTGAGTGGATGCGCCATGCTCTTCAAAAGATGATCTGGCCGAACCCTCCTTCAAACGCTGGGAAGCAGCAACGCGTCTGAGACCACTCAAAACTGCGATGCAGATGGATGCACGGCCCGGCAAAACCGTGGTGGGAGTACGGCAAGAACGGACCGTTTTCCTTCCGCTCTACAACCTGGTCCGACGGGTCATTGCCCAATCGGCCAAGCATCAACCGGCGGATGTTGAACGGATCAGCGTTATCGATGCTCTGCGGGGGTGCAGTGAACCCGACAGCGGGGGGCCCTGAGAGGAATTATTCGTCCACCTCTCTCGTCCGAACCGGGTCGAACCCCGCGTCCAAAAGCGACGACCCCAGACCGCTCCCCTCATGACAAAACCCCCTCATGTGTTGCGTCAACCGTTGACACGACCAGCAGTTAGAGCTTCACTTAAGGCCATTCCGGATAATCAGCTCTATGCATCCTACGAATATCGTCGTTTACAGCTGAATCCCGGACTTGGCCCAGAGGCATTTCGCCTGCCTAAACTGGCCCCTGTGCAGCCGCCTACTGCCGAGGCGGATGAGTCCTCCGGCTCCTAGTGTGTGTGTATGCATGCTGTCATACGCCGCGTGGTGCGCGGCTCTCTCTGGGTGATCGGTGGCATATTGACCCTCAGTGCGATAGGTGTCGCCCTGCTCGCCTGGCGTTTGTCAACCGGGCCGATGCCGCTAGGCTTCCTCACGCCCTACCTCGAACAAGCGCTGACCGCTTCTCTTGTAGGATACCAGATCGAGTTGCAGGATACCCATTTGGCGTGGGATGTCGAGGCCCGCAATCTCGATTTACGCGCCTATAGGGTGACGGTCCGGGAGAGCAATGGCCGTGTCCTTGCCACCCTGCCTGCCATGAGCGTGGCGCTGAGTCTCCAAGCGCTCTGGCACGGCACGGTGGCCCTGACGGCCGTTGACCTTCGGGACGCACACGTGACCCTCATCCGTCGCCCGGACGGTCCGGTCCGCTTCGGTATCCCCGCAGCAGACGCGGCGCAGCCGCAGGGGGAGGCGGTGCGAGAAGGAGAGGACGCCAAGAAGGCGAAAAGCGCGTCTGAGGTCGTCACTGAGCTTGTGGCTGCTCTAATGGCTGATCCGAACCCGTCACGGCCGCTGGCTTACCTGCGTCAGGTACGCGTGGTCAATAGCGCCTTCACCGTGTATGACCCACAGCTCAGACGCAGCTGGGAGGCGCCGACGTCTCACCTCGTCCTGCGGCGTCATCGGCAGGGTCTGGCAGGAGAATTCCGCGCTCAGATCGCGGTATCGCAGACGGCGATCGACGTTGATGCGGTGATGGCCTATGATCCGTCAACCGGGCAGCTTGAGGGGGATGCCACGGTCGCCAACGTGCAGCCTGCAGCCCTGGCGACGATGACGCCAGCCCTGGACGTCCTCCGTGGCCTTGATGTTCCGTTGCAGGGCACGCTCGGCCTCAAGCTCGATCTCCAGGATATGCGCTATGAATTCCGCGTCGAGATCACCGGTGGCCCGGACCATCTGACATGGCCGGATGTGCTACCCAAGCCGCTGCCGGTTGCACAGATGGCTGTGCAGGGCCGAGTCGAGATCGGCAAGGGCGCCGTCCATCTCGATCAGGCGATGATCGAGATGGGGGAGGCTGGGGGACGAGGCCCAAAGGTGTCTGTCAGTGGCGGCGCCACGGGGCTTGGGGGTGACCTCACCGCCACGGGACGCGTCCGGCTTCAGGCCATGCCGCTGGCGCATGTGCAGCATTACTGGCCCCTGGGCGTGAGCCCGGAGGCCCGAACCTGGATCACGCAGAATCTCGTCGCGGGTACGGTGGAATAGGCCACGGCAGACGTAGCGTGGACCGTGTCCGGCGGGCCGGCCCGAACGGTCAACGTGACGCGTCTCGACGGCACGATACGTTATCGCGGCTGCGAGGTTCACTATTTGCGGCCGTTACCGCCGGTGCGGGGCGTTGATGGGAGCGTGACGTTCAACCGCAAGGGGTTGACGATGGAAATCGGCTCCGGCACGATGGCTAGCCAGCGCGTCAAGGGTGGGCAGGTCGCGATCACCGGGCTCGACCGTGGCCGTGATGCTATGACGATCCGGGTAGACACCGCCGGCCCCATCCGTGAGGCGTTGACCCTTCTCGATCATCCTCGGCTCAATTTGCTCTCACGTCTGGACCTCGATCCCGCGGCGAGCAGCGGACAGAGTGCGGTGCAACTCGCCTTTGCTTTTCCCCTGAGAGGGGCCGTGCAACTCCAGGATATTGACATTGGCGTGCAGGGAAAGCTCACCGACATAGCGATGTCGCCTATCCTCCTGGGACAAGACCTGACGCATGGCCAGTTGCAGCTCGACCTCGATCAAAAGGGGATGATGCTGGCGGGCACAGCGGACTTCGCCTCTATACCCCTGACGCTGGTCTGGCACGAAGCGTTTTCGCGCCAGGCGGCCTGGCGCAGCGAGATACAGGCCGAGGCGCTACATGTGCGCCCTGCCGACCGCATACGATTGGGCCTCGATCTCGCGGCTGTTGCCGCCGGGCCGCTCGCCGCGACGGTCCACGCGCGGTTGGGGTGGAAAGGTGAGGGGAGCGTGCAGGTGGACCTGGACCTACGGCAAACTGAGCTGATGCTGCCATGGCTCGCTTGGCGAAAAACGGCCGGCAAACCGGCCAAGGCCCGCGCTAACTTGCGATTAGCGAAGCATCGGCCGCTCGAGTTCAGCCGTATTGGCTTCGAGGCGAATGCGCTCGCAGCGCGTGGGATGGCCCAGTTCAATGCGGCTGGTACACGTGTGACGAGCCTCACCCTGCAGCAGCTCGCATGGGGCGCCAGCGAACTCAGTAACGTCGTGTTCCTGCACCGGGGCACTGGTATCGAGGTCACGATTGGGGGGGGCGTGCTGGATGCACAACCCTTCATGCGGTCGCTTCGGAGCATGGCAAAACGCGCCGAAACGGCCACGCTACGTCGCAAAAAACCAAATGATTCCGGCAAAGACGAAACGGCGCACGCCGCCCTGCCCGTGCAGGTGCAGGTGCCGGGATTACGCCGGGTCGTATTTGGCCCAGGCCGTTATGTGCAGCATGTCAAGGCTGAACTCACGCGCCGCTCTGGCGCTTGGCAGGTGGTCGACATCGCCGGTCAGCTTCCCGTGTCTCGTCGGCAGCCCACGTCGGCCGACGCCTCCGCACCCCCTCGCGCACCGCAACGGTTCTCCTTACACTACGGTCCGGCCTCCAAAGGTACCCATCAACTGTCGGTTGACACGGATGATCTCGGGGCAACGCTGCGCGCCTTGCATCTTTTCGACCGCATCCACGGCGGCCGCGTGGCCATCAAAGGCCAGATCGCAGGCACCGCACCGGACGCGCCATTGCGGGCGACGATCGAGGTGAAAAACTTTACCGTCCAAGACGCGCCCGTGCTGGCCCATCTTCTCGCCGCTGCCTCCTTACCCGGCTTGGTCAATCTGTTGAGCCACGACGGCCTGAAATTCACCCATCTGGCCAGCGATATCATGCTGCACGAGCGTCTGTTGACGATCGAAAAACTCCGTTCCCACGGCGGTTCCCTCGGCCTCACCGCCCATGGTGACGTAGACTTCGGCGGCGGTTCCATGAAAGTGCGGGAGACGATCATCCCGGTCTATGGCGTCAATAGCTTGTTGGGCCGTATTCCCGTCATCAATCTCTTGGTTGGGGGAAAAGGCCAGGGCCTTGTCGCGGTCAACTATCATGTCACGGGACGTTTGGAGAACCCCAAGGTCTTCGTCAACCCGGCTTCAGCTTTGACGCCGGGCTTTCTACGCTGGGTCTTCAATATTTTCGACCGTGACGGCCATCCTGACACCCCATCACCACCGGATGCGAGTGATGATTAGGCTGATAAATCTTCGGAAGGCGGCTAGATTGTCAGTACGTGGATAACATCAGCTCTATCCATCTGCCAAATGAAAAAGGGAATTTTTAATGAAAAATGATTCTAAAATCTATCCGTATCCTTTTGGATTATACTTCTCAGTATCTGCCTAGCCTTCCATAAGCGCGCTGCTTTTTATGAAGAATGGTTGACTTCTGTCTCATATACGTTATAGTAGGTGCAAGTCAGTCGATGTTGAGCTGACGCAATCTAGACTCGTAGGAAGAAGACACATGGCACAATCTCTCGTCGAAATGGCAAAAGAGCTGGTGCAGGCCCAAATCCAATCTGGTAGGTTGGCGCCGGAGGCGATACCAGAAGCGCTCCAGCACACCTATGATAACCTTGCCCAGCTCAAGGCGATTGAAGCTTCTGGTGACAGGCTGGCCGCGCCAAGCAATGGCCACGCCACAACAGAAACGCCTACCCAGTCCGACTGGCAGAAGAGTATCACCCGACATGCTGTCACCTGTTTGGAGTGCGGAGCGACGTTTAAGCAGCTGGGGTCACGGCATCTCAGACTGCATAATCTCGATTCCCGCTCTTACCGAGTGAAGTATGGCATTCCCAGAACGCAGCCGCTATCCGCGAGAGCCACGACCGCTCTGAGAAAGCAGATCGTGCAACAGTCTCGTCCGTGGGAAAAGGCGCCGACGTTTCTGAGAAGCCAGCAAGATGCGGCGGTTGATACGAGCCGCGCTGAGCCCGAACCTGCACCGAAACCCAAAAAAACCGGGCGTCGGAGCCGGCGGACAGAGACGCCGTAAACGGTATTGCCGCTTGACAACATCTGGGGATGCGTGCAAACATACATTTTATATTTTTTATCCCTAAAGTCTGCCCAGTCAAGCTGCCAACCGACAAGCTGCTGAAGCTGCCCGCCATCTTGGGGCTTTGGCATTTTTGCATGACACCGACAAAGCGTTCCAAGCATACCGTCAGGCCGTATCGCTTGACCCGGAGAATGCCAAAGGCTAGAACCACTTGGGCCATCCCTTGTACGTGTTGGTGGCCTTTTCGACACGAGTGTGCGGATCTAAATCGTGGCGTCTGGTAAACTTCATCGTACGGCCTCTCGTGGGGGGAGATGGTGAGGAATCATGACGATGCACTATTTCCATGCACTAAAGTGCACAGTGCCATAACGGCTGGAGAATCAATAGGTTGAAAGGATTTTTCAAGAAATACATGGAATTAAAGATAAGAATACATGAAGGAGAGGAAAAGTGGAAGCAATTAATATTAACACTTTACGTGAATACTGGCATAATAATAAGGATAAACATGAATCCATAATAAACAATCTTACATACTATCAGCACGGAATATGGTTTACAGAAGCCTTCTTATTTTGTTCAATAAACGATTTATTAAATGTTGAATTAGTAATAGAATCCGGTACAGCATATGGCCAGTCGACTGAAATTTTTGCAAAATATCTCGAACAAGACATTATTACGATAGATGATAACCATTTATATAACCAGTTCGAAATCACAAAGCACAGGTTAAGTAATTACAGCAATATTAGGTGTATTAAAGGATATTCACCAGAGATTATCCCAATATTAGTAGAAGAAAATAAGGGAAAACGTATAGCAGTATTTATTGATGGGCCAAAAGGAGCCAAAGCTATTAATTTAGGTCGTAGTTTGTCAACATATGCAAACATTATTTCGATTGGATATCATGACATGAATCCCATAGCTTTAAATGATGGGGATGGGAAACAGATATTTTGCAGCCAATGTATTGATTTTGTCAATGAAGGATATTCATACTTAAATAAAAAAATTATTGAAATGGATTCTGCGCAAAAGAAATTTTTACCAAACGGACCAGGTCTGTGTGTAAAAATATCGCAACAATAATATGAAAATAGCATTTGCTTGCCGCAAATGCTTATGGGGTTTTCTGCACATCCCCCGTCATGCCCAGCATGGCATGACGAGGTCATCTCAAATAACGGTTTCGAAACTCTATTGGGTGCCTCGATCATGTCGCCGGCCGCTTTGTAAAAATGATCTCTCAGCAACTGGGTGACTCGGCACGCCTCAAGGTTGCAATCGGAGAGCTACCTCGCCATTCTTAGTCATTGTCTTTCAGCAGAACCTGAACAATTTGAGGCGGAAAGGACTACCCCCCTGGCTCATCGGTAATGGCTGGCCAGTCCGTATTCCGGTGGAGCATTCTGCCTCAAACTTCGCGGGTTCTGCTTTTCGTCGTTTAGCAATGGCTTGGGTATGTATTCCTAGCAGAGTGAGACGTGTGATGACTGCACCGATGTTTACCCGCATTCAGCTCCAGACGGTGTCCTGGTGCAACCGGAGTTGCGCCTTTTGCCCCTCGGGTAAATTTCCCGTGCCGAAAACGTTTATGCCGCTGGAGGTCTACCACCGCATCATCGATCAACTCCACGACCTCAACTTTTGCGGCCGCATTTCGCCCTATCTGATGAATGAATCCCTGATCGATAAGCGCCTGCCGGTTCTGATTGCCTATGCGCGCGAGCGGTGTCCCGACAGTTGGATTGCCATCAACACCAACGGCGATGCGCTCTCTGCACGCCTCATCTCCCGTCTCTTTGACGCCGGATTGAATTGTATGGATGTGAATGCGTACGACAATCCGGCGCAATACGACGCGTATGTCGCCCTGGCGGCAAAGGTGGCAGACCAACGCGGTGACTTGACATTCAGCACCGGCTATCTTGACCCCACTTTTAATGAAAACGATCATCTGCCGCGGAGCACGAAAATCTTGCACTGCCGGGACATGAGCGATTGGGAAGCGCGGTTTCGCGACAAGCTCGCCACCCCCGACCTGTTTAACCGGGCGGGCAACGTGCCAGACGCCCGCCGTCTGCCGGAGCCGTTGGTCTTGGGCTGTGAGCGACCGTTTCGCCAGATGTACATCAACTACCGGGGTGAAGCGGTCTTGTGCTGCAATGATTGGCGCTTCGAAATCGTGATGGGCGATACCGCCGAGTCGTCCCTCGCGGAGATCTGGACGAACGTCAAGTATGAAACGTATCGGGAGCATCTGCGTCGGCAAAGCCGCGTCCTGCCCCTGTGTGCGGTCTGCGACTATCGCGGCGAGGCGACGACGTGGGACTAAGGTCGAATGCGGAATGCGGAATGCGGAATGCGGAATGAAAAGCGGGAGGCCGCTCGCGATGGAGCGCCTCGCCCGTTTGAACGCTTACGACAACAGGGCAAGGCAGGGGATAACGAGCGAGAGCGAGAACCTCTAGACTTCCATTCCGCATTCCGTATTCCGTATTAGCCCCGCACGGCCGTCACCAGCATGCGGTGCGTCGCCAAGCCATAATCCGTATTCTCGTCCGCATTGAAGACAAAGGCATTCGGCCGCACCTCGGGAGCCGTGAACCCCGCCTCTCGCAGTAGCGTACAGAGGCGTTCCGGGGGATAGAAGCGCTCGGCATAGGTGCGGTCACGCAGGAGACCTTTGGTCTTGGAAAGCACCATTTCGCGTACCCGAGTCACATCCTCGACCCGTTCGCGCCGCCAACACACGACCATATCCTTGCCGGTCTCATGCCAGGATTCCGGCAGAAAATGATTGCGGGTATAGTCATAGTCCGTGAGATCGAGAAGGAAGTGACCGCCTGGGCGCAACACTCGCGCGGCTTCGGCGAGCATGCGCCAGTCGTCGGCCGCGTTGGCGAAATAGCCAAAGGAATTCGCCATGAGCAGTACGACATCGAAGCTGGCGGCGAGGTAGGGGGTGGCGCGCGCATCGCCCCGGCAGAAGGCGACTGGCAGACCCTGTGCCGCGGCATCGCGGCGGCCAAGCTGGAGGAGAAATGGCGCATAGTCTAGCACGGTGAGATGCCAATAGCCACGCCGGGCCAGTTCCAAGGCGTGGCGTCCCTGGCCGCCGCAGAGATCGAGGATGCGGTCTGTTGGACGTAACGGCAACACCTGTTCAACGACGTCAACTTCCTGCCTCGTGAGGGGCGGATTGCAAACAAATTCCGCGTCGGTAATGAGGTAAACTTCGTCAAAGAGCGTTTTCCACCAGTCGGGATCGAGGTGAATCATGCGTGTTAGGCCTCAAGTGAGAGTGGATATCGATGCACGATGGACATCTATGCATGATCAGATGCCAAGTTTCATCATGACAGTGTGAGCAAGGTCTGATACAGGGTTGTCATGGTGGAGGCCAAAGTGGGTGACGCCGGATCCATCACGCGGATGCGGGCCGGTTCGAAACCGTTGACGGTCCGTAGGCACGTCTGCTCCGTCTGAGTTGCGGCTAGCGTCACGGCGGCATGTCGGGCCACCCACTGCCACATAAAGGTCTGCCGCGGATCCCGGCCGCGCCATGATCGGCTGTAGGACACGACTGCCGGGATGCCCAGAAACCGCGCCGTATAGACCGTCAGATACGTGGCGGGTAAGGTTCCCCAGGCATGGAATACCGCACAGGGTAATTCGTGCTGAAGTAAGCAGAGAAAGGTAAACAGGCGCGTATGCAGCGCCGGATCTTGCCACACGGCTCGATCGACACACAAGATCTGTACATGTTCGAGGCGATAGGGTTGGCAAGGGATGACGTAGCGGCAGGTTGCTGGCAGATCACGGGTGTCAGCGGCTACCAGGCCGCTGTCCGAAGCCAAGGCCGCAGCCATATCGGTCGACGCGACCCACAGCACGTGGAGACCGTGCCGCATGAGGGCGATAGCAAACTGACGCAGCGGCAACAGGTCTTCATAGGTCGTGAAATCACTCAGCAAGCCAAGGCGCATATGACTATCCTATACCGTTCGAGCTTTCGGAGTGGGCTCAGTCTCTGTTGTACCATAGGAGATAAGGCGTGGCGAGCCACTTTGTGGACTGCAGGTGGAATACGCGCCGCTGCCACGCCGTTGTAGTGTTAGGCGTACGAGGCGCTAACCCTGCGCACTTCTTTTTGTTGCGCGCGCCAACCGAATGTTATGCTTAATGAGAGGCGGATGCGCTCGGACATATGGCGCATCCATCGTCCATACATCCCCCCATATGTATATTGCCCGAGGAGGGTCGCCATGGAGCAGTGTGATCGGACCATTCTCGACGTCATCGGCAATACCCCCATCATCAAGCTGCAGAAAAGTACCACGAATGTCGCGTCTGATATCTACGCGAAATTGGAATTTATGAATCCCGGCGGCTCGATCAAGGACCGCATTGGCGTCTACATGCTGGAAAAGGCCATCGCGCGTGGCGACCTCAAGCCGGGCGGTACGATCATTGAGGGCACCTCTGGCAATACGGGCGTTGGTCTGGCGATGTACGCGGCCCTGCATGGCTACAAAACGATTTTTGTTCTGGCGGATAAGCAATCGCCGGAAAAAATCCAGAACTTACGCGCCTTTGGGGCCAAAGTGATCGTCTGCCCGACCAACGTCGAGCCCGATGATCCGCGCTCGTACTATAGTGTGTCGCAACGCTTGGCCGAGACGACTCCGAATGCGTTTTTTGTCAATCAGTATGACAATTTGGATAATCGTGCCGCCCATTTTCATACCACCGGCCCTGAGATTATGGCCCAAACGCGCGGGGCGTTTGACGTCTTCATGGCCGGCGTGGGCACAGGGGGGACGATTTCCGGCGTGGGCGCCTATCTCAAGGCGAAGATGCCAGACGTGCGCATCATCGGCGTCGATATTCAAGGCTCCATCCTCGCCCATTACAAACAAACCGGGGAGATGGGCGAAGCGCAGCCCTACGTCTTAGAAGGCATTGGCGAAGATATTCTGCCGGACAATATCGCCTGGGACGTCATCGACGATTTTGTCATGGTGGACGATAAAGAATCCTTCATCATGACGCGCAAATTACTGACTCAGGAAGCGATCTATGCCGGTGGCAGTTCCGGCGCCGCCGTGGTCGGCGCGATTAAGTATGCGCAAACCTTAGCGGAGCCCCAAAAAATTCTCGTGATTCTGCCCGATTCGGGCAATCGTTATGCCAGCAAAATCTATAACGATGACTGGATGCGGGAAAACGGGTACGTGGATTCGAGTTTTAACGTCATTATCAAAGACGTGATCGAGACCCTCGGCAAAGGGCAACACTGTCTGCACACATGCCCGGAAACCAGTACGATTGGTGAAGCCATTCAGATCATGCAGGCGCATGATATCTCCCAATTCCCCGTTGTGGCCGCCGGTCGCGTCGTGGGCATTGTGTCCGAACGTGACTTGCTGCGGCCGGTGTACGAAGGCAAGCTGTCCTTATCCGATAACGTCTCTGTGGCCTATCGAGATACCTTCCGCGTCATTGATGCCAACAATATGCTCGAAAGTGTGGCGGAGGCGCTGGTGCAGCGGGATACCGTGATCGTCACGGAAAACGAGCGCATCGTCGATATTTTGACCGATATCGATGTCCTCAGCTTTATTTCCTCGCAAGGAAAATACGCATGACAACCCATCTCCAGCATGCCGGCCTGTCGACAAAGGCGATCCACAGCGGCAATGAGCCGGACCGCGAAACCGGCGCGATTATCCCGCCGATCATGCAAACCTCGACGTATGTGCAACAGTCGCCCGGCAAGCATCTCGGGTACGAGTACACCCGGTCGCACAATCCCACCCGGACGCGCCTTGAGCACTGTTTAGCCAGCCTCGAACAGGCCGCCTACGCCGTGGTCACCGCGAGCGGCATGGCGGCGGCCACGCTCGTCATGCACGCCTTGCCGCACCAGTCGACCATCGTGTGTGGCGATGACGTGTATGGCGGGACGTATCGGCTCTTTACCCGGGTGTTCCAGAATGTGCATCACTGTCATTTTGTCGATACGACCGACCTCGATCAGCTGCACGATGTGGTGCGCACCCACAAACCGGCTCTGATCTGGATTGAATCCCCCACTAATCCGCTGCTCCGTATCAACGACATCAGCCGTATTGCCGCCCTGGCCAAGCCATATCAGGCGCGTGTGCTCGTGGACAATACGTTTATGAGCCCGTACTTTCAGAATCCGCTCACGCTCGGGGCGGATATTGTGCTGCATTCGATGACCAAGTATCTCAATGGCCACAGTGATGTGATTGCCGGGGCCCTCATGACCAACGATACCGAGCTGTACGAAAAATTCTGGTATGTGCAGAATGCCACCGGCCCCAGTCTCTCTCCCTTCGATAGTTGGTTGGTGTTGCGTGGCCTCAAAACGTTGGCCGTGCGCATGCGAGCCCATGCCGACAATGCCTTGCAGGTGGCGCAATTTTTAGCGGCCCATCCCAAAGTCGAGTCCGTTATCTATCCGGGGCTTGCCTCCCACCCGCAACACGGCTTGGCCAAGCAACACATGCGCGGTTTTGGCGGCATGATCACGTTTTTTCTCAAAGGGGGTCTCGCCGAGAGCCGTGCCTTTTTAGAAACTGTGGAGCTCTTTGCGCTTGCCGAGAGTTTAGGCGGCGTGGAAAGCCTCGTCGATCATCCGGCCATTATGACGCATGCGTCCATTCCGGAACCGGAGCGTCTCAAGTTAGGTATGACCAATAATCTCATTCGCCTGTCCGTGGGTATTGAAGACATCGACGACCTGCTACACGATCTCGATCGAGCCCTCACGACGGTGTGAGCTTCGATGTGACGACCCGCCGTTTTCTCCATGTGCCCTGGCTTTCCGGAGCCGCTACACGAGCTAGCTCTCGGTTGGCGCGCTCGGTTGTGAGCTGAGGTTTCCGGAGCAGGGCGCAATCATGGATTTTCCGCGCCAGATGCCAATAGCGCCTGCGATATGGCGTGCTTTGATGCTGACGCCTATGCTTTTCTAGCGCCGCAAAACTGGCAAAACCCTTGACAGCAAGCATTGTCTGTTATTAGACTCAGTTTTGATGACTGCTTTGCCCTTATCCTATCCCAGGGAGGATGGCTGTGCATCACCACATACCGATGTCTACTCGCACGCTTATTGCCCCAGATCTCCCCTATCTTTTCCATTTCGTGGGTAGATCTTCTATATAAGATAAGGCTTGCCCCCAGCTTGCGGCGACCGCAGGCATCAGGGGCCAGCAGTGCTCATCCAACATTGTTCATAACGTGCGCCTTATGGTAGGATGTTTGTCAAGAGAAATCCTGCCTCGCGGTCTCGCAGGAGAGCACAGCGGCCAACTCGTTACTTTGGAGGAGAATGACTATGATGTCTCGACAAGTTCTACTAGGTCTTCGTGCCCTCATCTTGGTCAGTATGGCGGGATTCCTCGCCGCCGGATGCGCCATCCTGCAACCTCAGGATCCGCCGGCCTTTAATGCCCTGGACAAAGTCCGGGCAGCCCTGGCCGCGGCGAAAAAAGCCAGTGTTTCCGAGAAATGTCTGAATGAATACGGGGAACTCTACCAAGGCTATCTCACGGCTCGTGGAATCTTATATGCCTGTGATGATGCAAAAGCCCTGGCGATGGCTGATGAGCTGCTCCTCAAAATTAAGAATTTGGTGGATCACGGTTGTGGTGCGCCGAACCAGGATCCACAGGTCCAATGTCACATACCGTCACCCGGCAAGGTCGGTGAGGAGCTTGCCTTCCGAGTCGATGCGTCCGATCCGGATGGGGATGCCCTCACTTGCGACTGGAGCTTTGGTGATGGGGCGACGCTGAGTGGATTCGATGTGACCCACACCTACACCGCCATTGGGTTTTATACCGTCGAGGCGACGTGCTCGGACGGTAAGGATGGCAAAGCACAATGTGCCAAGGACGTCGAGATCATTGCGAGAATGATCGTCCCAAGCGAAGTGTTGTTTGATTTCGACAAAGACAGGCTCAAAGCGGAAGGGATCCGGACCCTGGAGAGGGATGTGCTGCCACAGCTGATCAACACTGACTATTCGGTAGAGCTGATTGGGCATACGGACTCGATCGGTACGGAGGCGTACAATCAGGATCTGTCGGAGCGCCGGGCTGATGCGGTGCGCACCTTCCTCATTAATAACGGCATTGCATCACATCGCATTACCGCTCAGGGGAGAGGCGAGAGTGAGCCCGTAGCGCCGAATGACACGAAAGAGGGACAGGCCAAGAACCGCCGCACGGAGATTATCATCAGGCCGTAGTCGGTTCTCCGATACTTCTTTCGCACGCCCTGTGGGGCCCGGCGCGAGGCAGCCACTACCGCCCGCAGCCGGGCCGCCGCAGGGACATACCTGCTCTAACTCCCAAACCAACGGCTCAGGTTGCTGGCGGCTCATCGTCTCCTACTCATCCGGGCCGTGGCCAGCCTGTGTGAATGATAGACAGCACGACACGATAGGAACTCAAGCGAATCCAACCGTGATCGGCGCTTTCGTTGTGGGCACCGTGGTACTGGCCGTTGCCGTGGTGGTGGTCTTGGGCGGGGGACATGTATTCACGGAGAAACAACGGGCGGTGATGTATTTCGATGGCTCGGTGAACGGGCTGAATGTCGGAGCGCCCGTCAAGTTTCGCGGCGTGCAGATTGGGGCGGTGAAAGAAGTGAGCGCGCTGTACGATCCGCAGAACTTTCGCTCCCGGATTCGCGTCGTCGCCGAAGTCGATCCGAGCCGCATTACCGAGTTTCAGGGGGGCGTGTTTACTCCATCGACCGTCCGTAGCCGTGAAGAGATGCGCGAGATGATTGAGCAGGGGCTACGCGCCCAACTGCAAGTGCAAAGCCTGGTAACGGGCGTGCTCTATATTGAAATCGACTTCAAGCCCAACACCCCGATCAATCTCACCGGTATTGATAGCGAATATCGAGAGCTGCTAACCCTGTCCTCGACCATGGACGAGTTGCTGGAGACGGTGCAAGGAACCCTGGCTGAGCTGGGGAAGCTGCCGTTGGAAGCGCTCTTGGGTGAACTCCTGGCGATGTTGGAGCGGATCAATGTGCTGTTGAACCTGCCCGACGTGCATCAGATGCTGGGCAACACGAACGCCTTGTTGACAGAAGCCCGAGATTTGTTACAGGATGCCGATGCCCAGGTATTGCCGTTCAGTGCCAAGTTTGCCAGCTTGACCGACACGGCCGAGGCGATGCTGGAGGCCATCCGAGTCGTTGTGCCAGAGGCCCAAAAGCTCGTCCGCAATATCGATGCCCAGGTCATGCCGCTTTCGGGCCACACCCAAAAGGTGTTAGCCGAGGCGCGGGGGACGCTGTGGCAAGCCCGGCAGAGTCTGGACCGGCTTGAAGGCGCGGCGGCACCGGCTCTGGCGCAAGCGGAGAAAACGTTGGCGGCGGCGGACCTCGCCAACTCGGATGCGGCATTGTTGACCCACCTCTCACAGACCCTGGGGGCGATGGAAGGGGCGGCCCGGTCCATTCGCATTTTAGCCGACTATCTGCAACGGAACCCGGAAGCGTTGCTGCGGGGCAAAGGCCGCGCCGGCGACCGATAATGCGATGCCTGTCTCATCCGAGCCGTTCGCCACCCGCTTGACCACGTTTAACCTCACCTTCATCCTCCCTTAACGATGGCGCGGCATCCTGTGGGCATGTACTTGAGACCACACAAGGGTCCATGAGACCCTAGGCGCTCCATGCGGAATGTAGGCCAACGTCTTCATGGGAATCTCACAGTTTCTTAATATGATGCTAACAATGCGGCGTTAATCTCCCTGGTAGGCTGTATATCTCGTATGATGACAAGGAAAGGAGTCGTTCGATGTCCAAGCCACAAAAGTTCCAGCGATTGATCGCAGCCGCGGTGCTCATTGCAGGAGCCCTCGCCTGGAGCGGAGTGTATGCGGCTGCGGCGCAGGTGACGGTCGATGCCAACCTGATGATGTACGAACGGGTTGGCGGCGTTTCGGGCAATCTCAATAGTATTGGCTCCGACACGCTGAACAATCTCATGACGTTGTGGGCCGAAGGTTTCCGTGCGGCCTACCCCAATGTCAATGTCCAAATTGAGGGCAAAGGTTCCTCCACCGCGCCCCCGGCATTGATCGAAGGGACGGCGCAGCTCGGCCCGATGAGCCGCCCGATGAAAGCGAAAGAGGTGGATGCGTTCGAGAAGAAGTACGGCTACAAGCCCACGCCTATCAAGGTGGCGATTGATGCGCTGGCGGTCTTTGTACATAAGGATAACCCGGTCAAAGGGCTCTCTCTGACCCAGGTCGACAGCATTTTCTCCAGCACGTACAAACGGGGCGGCAAGCCGGCCAAGACCTGGGGCGATGTGGGGCTGACAGGGGATTGGGCCGCCCGTCCCTTCTCGTTATACGGACGCAATAGCGCCTCCGGTACCTACGGCATGTTCAAGAGTATCACCTTGAAAAAGGGAGATTATAAGGATACGGTGAAAGAGCAGCCGGGATCGTCGTCCGTGGTGCAGGGCGTGGCCAGCGACTTGGGGGGTATTGGGTATTCGGGCATTGGCTACAAAACCTCCGGCGTCAAGGCTGTAGCCCTGGACGATGGCGAGAAGGTGTACGGTCCGTCACTAGAGAACAGCCTGTCCGGCGACTATCCGCTGGCCCGTTTTCTCTATGTTTATGTGAACAAGAAACCGAATGAGCCTCTCGACAAGCTGACCTTAGAGTTCGTCAAATTCGTGCTCTCCAAACCCGGCCAGGAAATTGTGGTCAAAGATGGTTACTACCCCTTGCCCGCTACGGTGGCGACAGAAGCGATTGGGGCGTTGAAAACGATAGCCGCTCTCAAGCGATAATGACGGTCGGCTACAGATAGCGCGGCGACAGGCGGGTGGCGCATGTGCTGCCGCCTCTCGCTTGCCTACCAGGGGAGAGGCGCCGCCAATCGTACGCCTGGTTGAATCATTTTTATCGTTCCAGCTTGTGGAAACATCATGAAGATTAGGTTATGGCCCAGATAGCATCTGAAGAAACGCCCGCTGTTTCCGGTTCGAAACGCTTTGAAACCGCCAGAGCGACCCATTTTATCGATCGCTTCATGACCTACTTGATTACGGTTGGCGGTATTGGCGTCATTATCGCCGTCCTCGGTATCTTCGTCTTCATCCTTTCTCAGATCCTCCCGCTCTTCCGGAGCGCCCAGGTCGAGCGACGCCATAGCGTGCCGCTTGCCAAGGCGTCGTATGCGGTCTTAGGGGCGGACGAGTGGACGGAGTATCCGTTCCTGCTGACGTCGGAGGGACAGCTTGTCTTCGTCGACTTGGTTGGTCAGCGTGGGATGCAACCTGCGCCTTTGGGATTTGATCCTGCCCTATCGTTCTCGGCATATGCGTATGATCAAAAACGGCAGGATATTGTTTTTGCCACCGCTGATGGCCGTTTTGCGGTTGTGAACATCAATTATCGCGTTGCCTTTGACGACCAGGATGGCCGCTCGGTGGTCGCTGACCCCAACGTCGGACCGCTGCTGGCGATTGGGAAAGCGGGGTATCCCATTATGCAGGTCGCGTATGGCGACTCAGGAACTGAGAAACTTGCCGCCGTCTTGCAAGATGTGGATGGGACATGGGAAGTCCACGCCATTACCTTGACGCAAAAGCGCACGCTTATCGGGGTAGGCAAGATTGAACTGGGTAACACGTTTGACCTTACCTCGATGGTGCAAGGCGAACCCCAGGCCATCGCCGTCAATGCCCAGGCGGACGGCATCGTGGTGTCGACAACAGCGGGCCGCATCTATTATTTCTTTCGTGAGGACGACGACATTACGCTGCGTCAGGTGTGGACGCCCTTCGAGGACTTGGCCGAGCCTGCGATGGCGTCGATGCATTATCTGCTTGGCGGGGTCTCGCTCGTGCTCACCCATAGCAGCGGCGTCAATCGTATGTTTAGCCTCTATGTTCCGGAAGGCGGTACGGTCCGTCTCTTCGGTCACACCAAGACGTTTGCGGCGCTACCGGGCGGAGCGACGTTTTATGCCGCCAGTATGCGCAACAAAGCCTTTCTGATCGGGGCGGGAGCCTGGGCCAGCTTGCGGTATGCGACCACGGAGACGACGCGTTGGCAGGAGGAGGCGCCATTTTCCATCGCGCAGGCGTTGATCGGCGGCAAATATAATCGCCTGCTCTTCCTGGATGCGGCACAGACGCTCCATGTCTATGACCTTGACGATCCGCATCCCGAAACGGGTGTGAATGCGCTCTTTCGCAAAATTTGGTATGAAGGCGCCTCGATACCGAAATATATCTGGCAATCGACGGGTGGCAGCGACGATTTCGAGCCGAAATTGTCGCTGATTCCGGTGATGATCGGCACCCTCAAAGGCACGTTCTATGCCATGCTCTTTGCGGCGCCGATTGCCTTATTGGCCGCCATTTACACATCGCAATTCCTGCATCCGAATCTCCGCGCTCTGGTGAAACCGACCATGGAGATCATGGCGTCGTTGCCCTCCGTCATCTTAGGGTTTTTAGCGGCGTTATGGTTGGCGCCCGTTCTCGAAGCGCGGGTGCCGTCCTTTCTGCTCATGGTGCTCGCCATTCCGCTGTCGTCCCTCGTCTTTGGCCGATGGTGGATGGGTTTGCCCCTGCGATATCGCACCTGGATCAAGCCGGGGTATGAATGTTTCGCTTTTATGCCGATTCTCATCCTCGTCGCGTCTGCGGCTTGGCAGCTAGGACCGGCAGTCGAACGTCTGCTTTTTGTGGTGACGGATCCGATAAGCGGCGGCCAGGTGGCAGACTTCCGGCTCTGGTGGCCACAGTTGTCCGGGTATCGTTTTGAGCAGCGCAATTCGCTGGTGGTCGGATTTATGATGGGCTTCGCCGTCATTCCGATCGTGTTTACGATTTCCGAAGATTCTCTGTCGAGTGTGCCGCCGGCGCTGAAGTCGGGCTCCTTGGCGCTCGGCGCCAGCCGCTGGCAAACGGCCATGCGAGTCATCCTGCCCACGGCGTCTGCCGGCATTTTCTCGGCCGTGATGATCGGCTTGGGACGTGCGGTGGGCGAAACCATGATTGTCCTGATGGCGACGGGCAATACGCCGATTATGGATTTTAATATGTTTTCCGGTATGCGCACGCTGTCCGCCAATATTGCCGTCGAGCTGCCGGAGGCGCCCCAATTCGGCACGCTGTATCGCACGCTTTTTCTGGGGGCCATGGTGCTCTTTCTCATGACCTTTTGCGTCAATACCGTGGCAGAAATCGTCCGGCAGCGTCTGCGGGAACGTTTTCGCACGGTATAAGTGCCCGAACAAAATTAAATTCATATTTTTCCTCTGGAAAAACGATGTAGCTAATTCTGTCCAGGAACTTAAGTTGTGAAGGCTCAACATGCAGAGCGGCAAAGAATTCTCCTCGTCCCGGCAAAACTTGGGTGAACCCTACGTGTGGTTCACGGGCATGGGGTTGGCGACCGGGTTGCTCATGGTCGTCTATCTTCTCGTCCTGATCCTGCTCAACGGATTCGATGCCTTTTGGCCCCAACCCATCGCGCTTCTCGAACTCGAGCCGGAGAGCCCGGCGCGCATGAACGAAAGCCGTGTGCTGGCAGGTGAAGTGGTGAAGCGGCGTCAAAAAATCGCGCGTGCTATGGCGGATGCCGGGGAGAAGCAGGCCGGGCCCGCGGGGCAAACCGAATGGCAACTCTTTCTCGGCAATAAGGACGCTTATGGTTTCGGATTTCGCTACGTCGATTATGACGATATTGTCCGTGTCACGTACCCACGTGATCTGGTGATCATCGAACGTCTCGAATATGGCGATGCGATTGGCGTTCCCCTGGCCCTGGAGCTGAAGAGTGGCGAGACGGTCCCGGCGGCGGCGCAGTTTGGCGCGCGTTTTCACGCCCTTGTCGACGAGATGAATGCGCGTTGGGCCACGATACGCAACATCGAGAAATATGACATTGGGGCAATCAATGCCCGCATGGATCAACTGCGGCTGCGCCAGCGTCGCTTGGACAGGGTCCGCCAAGAAGGGGAGCGGGGTTCGGAAGCTCGCCGACAGGCCGTGCAGGCCAGGATGGCCGAGTTAGAGACGAAGTATGAAGCCTTGGCGTTACAAGCCCGTGATTTGCGCAAACAGCAAGACAAAGATGTGTTGCGCTATCGGCTGCCAACCGGCGAAGAGCGGCGTTTATCCTTCGGGCAGATGGTGCACTATTATTACCCCAATCAGCTCACGTTTTGGCAAAAGCTTGGCCTCTTGGTACGCAATATACGCGTCTTTCTCACCCACGAACCGCGTGAGGCGAATACCGAAGGTGGCGTGTTTCCCGCTATTTTCGGGACCTGTGTCATGACCATCCTCATGAGCTTGGCCGTGACGCCGTTCGGTGTGGTGGCGGCGATTTACCTGCGTGAATATGCCAAACAAGGGGTCATCGTGCGCGCCGTGCGCATTGCCGTGAACAATCTGGCCGGCGTGCCGTCCATCGTCTTCGGCGTCTTTGGGCTGGGATTTTTTGTCTACCTCGTGGGCGGGACGATCGATGACCTCTTTTTTTTCGCGGCGTTACCCACCCCCACGTTTGGCACGGGCGGTATGATCTGGGCCTCGCTCACGCTGGCCTTGATGACCGTCCCGGTCGTGATCGTGGCGACGGAAGAAGCGCTGGCCGCCGTGCCGCGCGGTATGCGTGAAGGGTCGTTGGCCTGTGGCGCTTCCAAGTGGCAAACGATGCAGCGCATCGTCATACCTGCTGCCGCTCCCGGTATTCTGACGGGCTTGATCCTGGCCATGGCGCGAGGCGCAGGTGAGGTGGCCCCGCTGATGCTTGTTGGCGTGGTCAAATTGGCGCCGAGTCTGCCGATGGATACGATTTTTCCGTTCATCCATCTGGAGCGAAAGTTCATGCATCTGGGGTTTCATATCTACGATCTTGGCTTTCAATCACCCGATTCCGAGGCCGCCATTCCCATGGTTTTTGCCACGACGTTGCTGCTCATCGGTCTGGTCGTGGTCATGAACATCGGGGCGATCTTGATCCGGGAGCGCGTGCGCAGAAAGTATGCGACCGGAGCGTTTTAAGGGCCTGGGCCTCATTACTTAGGAGACAAGCATGCCTGCAGGGGAAACCGTCAAAATTCTCGATCCGGTGCTCAATGTTGACGACCTCCATCTCTACTACGGCGATATAGAGGCCCTCCGGCAGATTACCATGGCGATTCCCCGCCGCAAGGTCACGGCGTTTATTGGCCCCTCCGGGTGTGGCAAATCGACCTTGATACGCTGCTTCAACCGCATGAATAACCTGATCGAGAATGTGCGGATCACGGGCCGGATTCTCCTGGAGGGCACGGACATCAATGCCCCCGAAGTAGACGTGATTCGTCTGCGCCGCCGCATTGGGATGGTCTTTCAAAAATCGAATCCGTTCCCCAAATCGATTTATGAAAATATTGTCTATGGTCTCCGTATTGCCGGTGTCAGGAACAAAGCGATACTCGATGAAACGGTCGAGAAAAGTCTACGCGGCGCGGCCTTGTGGGAGGAAGCCAAAGACCGGTTGCACGGCTCGGCGTTGTCTCTCTCTGGCGGTCAGATGCAGCGGCTTTGCATCGCGCGGGCGATTGCGGTGAGCCCGGACGTCATTCTCATGGACGAGCCGTGTTCGGCGCTCGATCCGATGGCGACCGGGCGTATCGAGGATCTGATCCATGAGTTGAAAGCGGATTACACGGTCGTCATCGTCACCCATAATATGCAACAAGCGTCTCGTGTATCCGACTACACGGCTTTTATGTACTTGGGCGAGATGATCGAGTACGATGAAACCGAGAAAATTTTTACCGCTCCGGATAATCAGCAGACGCAAGACTACATTACGGGCCGTTTTGGCTAAGTGCTGCGCACTGCAAATCAAGGAACAAGATCGGAAACCGTTTGATAGGCGTTTGACCAATTGTGCCCCTTTTTACGTGGCGCGTTACTCAGCGTGACAAGGAGTCCGGGTTATGACGGTCCATTTCCGGCGAGAAATCGAGCACCTGAAGAAAAAAATCCTCGCCATCAGTACGGTCGTGGAAGAAAGCATTGTCCGAGCGATTGCCGCCGTGATGAAACACGACGCGGTACTGGCGCAACAGGTCGCCGCAGGGGAGCAAGAAATCGACCATATGGAAGTGGATATCGAGGAAGATTGCCTGAAGATTCTTGCCCTCCATCAGCCCGTCGCGATCGATCTGCGTTTTGTCGTGGCCGTACTCAAAATTAACAACGACTTGGAACGTATGGGCGATCTGGCGCTCAACATCGCCAGACGGGCCGAGTATCTAGCGAGCGTGCCCAAGTTTGATGTGCCGGCCAATCTGGAGGAGATGGCCCAAAAGACGCAAGCCATGGTGAAGCAAAGTCTCGATGCGCTCGTCGAATCCGATGTTGAGCTGGCACACCAGGTGCTTGCTGCGGATGATGAAGTGGATCAACACAACCGCCAGATGCACGTCCTGATTCAGGACCAGATACGGGCCCATCCTGAGGAGGTTGATCGCTTGCTGCACTTGCTGTCGGTGTCACGCCACTTGGAGCGTATTGCGGATCTGGCCACGAATGTCGCTGAAGACGTGATTTACACGGTGACAGGTGAGATTGTGCGGCATCGCAAAGTAGCCCTGTAACGATTCGATCCTGGCATCTGTTCCGGCGACGCGGTATGATCATCTTCCTTGACAGCGGATCACTGTGTTGAGAGTAGATTGTCTTGATGTGCGAGGAGCATCCATGTCTGGGATCTTATTAGACGGAAAGCGTGTTGCGAAAGAGATGGAACAGCAGTTGGCTGAGCGCGTCCGGCAGCTCCAAGACCGGACCCATGGACGCACGCCGACCTTAGCAACCCTTTTAGTTGGCGAGGATCCCGCCTCTGCCACGTATGTCCGGATGAAAGGCAATGCCTGCAAGCGCGTGGGCATGCGCTCACGCCAGATTGCCCTCCCCGCCGAGACCACGACTCAAGAACTGCTGCACCAGATTGAGACCCTCAATCGTGACCCGGAGGTCACGGGGATTCTCTTACAGCATCCCGTGCCCACCCAGATTGAGGAACGGGTGTGTTTCGATGCGATTCAGCTCGACAAAGACGTCGATGGTGTGACCTGTCTGGGTTTTGGCCGCATGGCCATGGGGGCGGACGCATATGGCTCCGCGACCCCGGCGGGGATTATGCGTTTGCTGCGGTACTACGAGATTCCTCTTGAGGGCAAACGGGCAGTGGTCGTTGGTAGAAGCCCGATTCTTGGCAAGCCGATGGCGATGATGCTTTTGAACGTCAACGCCACGGTGACGATCTGTCATTCGCGCACGCGGGATTTACCCGAGGTCGTGCGTCAGGCCGAGGTCGTGGTCGGTGCGGTGGGTCGCCCCGAATTTATTAAGGGTGATTGGATTGCTCCGGGCGCGGTGGTCATTGATGCCGGCTACCATCCCACTCGGGTCGGGGATATCGAACTCTCTGCTGTGGTGGATACCTGTGCCGCCTATACACCTGTGCCTGGCGGTGTCGGTCCGATGACGATTGCCACGCTCATGGCGCAAACCGTTGAAGCCGCCGAGCAGACCTTTCTCGCCCACGCCCCATCGCACATATAAAGGACAGCTCATGCGTATCATTGTTCATGGTCAACAGGCATTTGGTAAAAGCGTATTAGAAGCGCTGTTGGAATGGGGTGAGGACGTCATCGCCGTCTATTGCGCTCCGGAAAAAGAAGGGCAGCGCGCCGATCCGTTGAAGGAAGCCGCCCTGGCGCACGATTTGCCCGTGTATCAGCCCAAATCCTATCGCAACAAAGCAGTGCAGGAGGAATTCGCCGCGCTGCACGCCGATCTCTGCGTCATGGCCTATGTCACGCTCATCGTGCCTGAAGACGTGCTGTATGCGCCAACGCACGGCACGATTCAGTACCATCCGTCCCTGTTGCCCAAGCATCGTGGCCCCAGCTCGATCAATTGGCCGATTATCTGGGGGTCGAGCCAAACAGGTCTCACGATTTTTTGGCCGGACAAAGGACTGGATACCGGGCCGATCCTCTTGCAGAAGGACGTGGAGATTCAGGATACGGACACCCTCGGGAGTTTATATTTTAATTATCTGTTCCCAAAGGGTGTCGAGGCCATGGTGGAAGCGGTTGACATGGTGCGCAGCGGCACGGCGCCGAAGATCGTGCAGGATGACGCCCTGGCGACTTATGAAGGCTGGTGCCGCAAAGACGATGTCCAAATCGATTGGCACAAGCCCGTGCAGGAGGTCTGGAATCTCATTCGGGGCGCTGACCCCCAACCGGGCGCCTGGAGTACGTTGCAGGGCCAGGATGTCTACCTGTTTGACGCGAAGAAACTGACAGGGGACTCTGGTGGCAAGCCTGGCGAAGTGGTGGCGGTCAGTGCCCACAGTTTTACCGTGGCGGTCCAAGGCGGCGCGATTGAAGTGACGCGTGTGCGGCCCGAGGGTGGGCGGAAAGTGGCTTCTGAGGAATTTATGGGCCGTGTGGGTCTGCAACCGGGCGCGCTGTTTGGCGCGTGATCGGGGGGTCGATCATTGCCGGTGAGATTGCCGTTGGGGAGCACGCATGAGTATGGTGAGCAAAACCACATACACGCCGGACGATCTCTTGGCCATGCCAGACGGGGGGAAGTCGTACGAATTGGTCTGCGGCGAACTCGTGGAGCAGAAGATAGGATTTCGGTCGAGCCTAGTTAGTGGGCAACTTCTCGTATTTCTCTATATACATTGCCAGCGCGAGCAGCTGGGTTGGGTGTTGCCTGCCGATACCGGCTATCAATGCTTCCCGGACGATCCGAACAAGGTGCGTAAACCGGATGTCTCATTTGTCCGCGCTGGCCGCTTGCCCTTCGAAGACGCGCCAGAAGGTTGGGCCACGGTCGCTCCGGACCTCGCCGTTGAAGTGATATCGCCCAATGAATTGTTTAAAGCAGTCTTGATCAAGGTGCGTGAGTATCTCGCGGCTGGTGTTCGCTTGGTGTGGGTGATTGACCCTGCGACACAGACGGTTCATGTCTACCGTCACGACGGCCGGGGAAACATTCTGACGTCAGAAGACCATTTGAGCGGTGAGGACGTCGTCGCGGGCTTTGATTGCCGTGTGGCTGATCTTTTTACCCCACCGGCTGGGGTGACACACGCATAAGGGAGAAAGGGGAAAGAGACGGGCTTGTTCGTGCCTCAACCGTTGCCAATATGTTGTGCCATAAGGAGAACGCCGTGACTGACACATCCTTCGATCCGGAATCCGAACGTTATATGATCGATTACATGAACGAGGGACATCAGGCCTCTCTTCTCTGGTATGCCAAGGCGTATGGGGAGCTTTGGGATGCCGACGGGGCGTACATGGTCAAGCTCGACAAAGAGGGCATGGATCTCGACGTTGAGTTGCCGGATGGCGAAAAACGCATTCGCATTGCGTTCGATCATCTCCTTGAAGACGATAGCGATGCCCAGAACACGTTGATCGAGATGTCGACGAAAGCCCGCGAGATCGTCATGAGTCAACGCAAGCAACAGAATGCCCCATAGCCCGCTTTGTGTGGTGACGGCGATTGGCGACGCGGGGACACGCTCTCAGAGCGGAACGCCACCTGCGTCGCCGTCGATGGCACGGCGCTCAGCCGCCGCGAGCGCCAAGTTTTAAGTACCGAAATACAATGAAATTGATATCTTTCCTCTGGAGAAATGTATAAAGGTCATTCTGTCCCGGTACTTATGCTACTGCCCCATGGCAACCCCATCTCGTCGGGGGTCGGCCGCTCCGAGGAAACGAACTTGGCCGTCGTTCTCGTATACGATCCGGATTGCTGTCATACCACTCCGTAGCCGGTATTTGCGTGCCGCTGGATGACCGAGAGACTTGAGATCATTCAGCAATGCTGCCACGGCTGTACCCTTCTCGACCTCCGAGCGCAATGTGCGCACGCCTCCCGGACGGGCGATCCTCTGCCCACTCACATGACCTTGATTGATCGCCTCTTGTGGATTCAGCCCGTAAGCGAGCACGCCCAAAATGGTCTGGGCAATGTAGTCGGGAATCCCGCTGCCGCCAGCCGCGCCCACTACGAGTTTCAAGCGGTTTTGGGCGTCGCGGACGACCGTGGGAGCCAGTGAGGTGCGGGGTTTTTTCATCGACTGCATGACGTTGACCGGAATGCCGGGAGAGATCGAATCGAGCCGGGTGAAATTATTCTGCACGTTGTTGAGTGTCATGCCCAGCGCCTCCATTTGGGCCCCGAAGCTAGACCGAAGTTCCTCCCGTGATTCGGCGACAACTTGTTGAAATAAAAACTCAAAAGCCTGAAACGAATTGACCT
>CBCXVS010000014.1:0-25734 GCA_965178525.1 uncultured bacterium
CAAGTTGTCGCCGAATCACGGGAGGAACTTCGGTCTAGGGGGTACAAAAGAGACTGTACTCAAGAATCTGCATGCCGTCCGCCCCAAGGGCAGAACCCCCATTGCAGAGGCGCTGAAGAAGGCTGCCAAAGAACTCGGCGCTGTCAAGGGGCTTAAATCCATTGTACTCATCAGTGATGGCAAAGAGGAGATTTGCCCTGGGAAGCCATGTAGCATAGGGCGGGAGCTGCAGGACAAAGGCGTCAACATTAAAGTATACGTCGTGGGGTTTGATGTCAAACGCGACGAACGAATGCAGTTGGCATGTATCGCCAAGTCAACAGGTGGGCGGTATTTTCCAGCGCAGAATGCGATTCAATTGAAAGAAGTGTTGAACGAGATTGTCGCCACCATACAAGAAGAACAGCAAGAAGAACGCTATCATGATAACGATCCGCAAGTGGACGATGCCGATTAATGGAGTTATCTGTGTGACTTGCCTTGGGTTTTGAGCGAGGATATAGAGCAGACCCGAACTACGATGGGGTGCTGTGTGAGCCTGAACTGCGGAAATGATCGTAGCCTCGGGCCGGCAACGGCACGGACGCACCATCGTTCTGGCGTAGGGTCACCCCGGTACCGGCTTGTATTGTCCCGACACGGACGAGCGCGCAGTTAAATTGCCGCTCAAATGTCGTCTGGATATTGGCAATCACGCCGGGAGGAGCCGTCAGACACAACTCAAAATCCTCACCGCCATGCAGAGCATACATAAGCGGATCGGCCTCTAAGGTCTGGGCGACCTGGCAGGCGTCCTCATCGACCGGGATGGCCTCCGCATCCAACTGTGCGGCGACCCCACTCGCTTCACAGATATGGCGCAGGTCGCTCGACAGCCCATCGCTGAGATCGAGGAGGCTGTGCAGCATGGCATGCTGCCGCAGGTATTGCGCTTCCGGCAGACGCGGACGGGGACGGCGGTAACGAGTCAGGACATGATGCAGCGTCAGATCGACAACTCCATCAGGATGGAGCAATGCTTCCAGGCCGGCCTTGGCCCCGCCCAGTGAACCGGTGACCCAGATGTCATCACCAACCTGCGCACCCGAGCGATACACCGCCTGCCCCCAAGGGACTTCGCCCAAGACGGTGATGGTCACGGAAAGGTGCTCCGACGCTTTGCTGACATTGCCGCCGATAATGGGACAGCCATATGCATGCGCCAGCGCTTGCATCCCCTCATAGAGCCCCTCAACAAAGGCGACGTCAAGCGTCGCTGGCAACGAGAGCGCCACCACAGCGCCGAGTGGGACACCTGCCATCGCGGCGATATCGCTGACATTGACGGCCAGACAGCGCCAGCCGATATCCTGCGCCGAGGACCAGTCGCGCCGAAAGTGGACGTTCTCTTCCTGCGTATCCGTGGTGAGGATGAACTCCGCGCCTGGCGAGGGCCGCACAACGGCACAGTCGTCCCCGATACTGTGGACGACCTGCGGTCCTGCGGAGCCTTGCAAAACGCGCTCGAGACGCGCGATTAACGCAAACTCCCCCAGCTCACCGACCTGCATCGTATCCCATCTGCTTTCCGCCCCCACACGCCCTTTTGCTCATGGACTCACCGCACCACAATGTTTACCAATTTGCCCGGGACGTAGATCACCTTCAGGGGCTGCTTTCCGTCCATATGACGCTGCACGCCGGAACAAGCCAAGGCTTGCGCCTGCGCCTCTTCCTCGCTGATGTCAAGCGGCGCCTCGAACTTGTCGCGCAGCCTGCCGTTGACTTGCACCACAATCGTCAACATCTCCTCGGCCGCCAATGCCTCATCCCACGCCGGCCAGGCTTGCTGGTGCACGCTATAGGCGTCGCCGACCGCCTCCCACAATTCCTCCGTAATGTACGGAAAGGCCGGCGCCATGAGGAGAATGAGGGTCCGAATGGCCTCCTGCCAAGCCGGGTGGGTGACGACGGGGGTGGTCTTCGCCTGCCCCAAATGATTGCTGTATTCCATGAGCGCGGCAATCATGGTATTGAAGGCAAACTCGTCGAGATCCTGGCTCACACGGCGGATCGTTTGGTGCTGCTGCCGCTGTAAGTCCCGCAGTTGGGCCTCGGTGGGCTCACCCGTGGCGGTTGGGGCCACGGTGGCCAAATCCCACACCCGCTCCTGAAACCGCTGCAGGCCCAAAATCCCGGAAGAATCCCAGGGACCGCCCAGATGCCAGCGGAAACCGAACATCAAGTAGCCCCGCACGGTATCCGCCCCGTATTGCCGTACCATCTCATCCGGTGCCACCACATTGCCCCGGCTCTTGCTCATCTTTTCGCGGTCTTCGCCCAGGATAATGCCCTGGTTGTAGAGCCGTAGCATCGGCTCATCGAAGGGCACAAGGCCCATGTCGCGCATCGCCTTGGTGAAGAAGCGCGTATACATCAAGTGCATGGTCGCGTGCTCAATCCCGCCAGTATACAGATCCACGGGGAGCCAGCAGGCGCCCTCCTCCGGGTCGTAGGGCATGTCGTCGACTCGCAGCGTGTCGTCCGCCTTCCAATTGGGATCCATGTAGGCAAACTGATACCAACTGGAGCACATAAACGTGTCCATGGTATCCGTTTCCCGCCTGGCGTCGGCCCCGCACTGGGGACACGATATATGCAAAAACGCCTCGTGTGATCGCAACGGCGATTCCCCGGTCGGCATGAACTGCACATCATCAGGTAACAGAACGGGAAGCTCGGCATACGGCACGGGCACGATGCCACAACGGGGACAGGTAAGCAGTGGGATCGGACAGCCCCAATAGCGCTGACGGCTGATAAGCCAATCGTGCAGCCGGTACGTCACATCCCCTTTGCCGCTCCCCTGCGCTTCCAGCCACGCCACCACCTTAGGGATCGCTTCCGCCACTGGCGTGCCATCAAACACGCCACTATTGACCATGACGCCGTCTTCTTTCGACGTGTACGCTTCCTGTAACGGTTGTGAGAGGTCCTGATCCGGCAAGGCAATGACGATCGGAATCGGCAGCTCGTATTTCTTCGCAAAGGCAAAATCCCGCTCATCGTGCGCTGGCACGGCCATGATGGCGCCGGTGCCGTAACCCATGAGAACGTAATCGGCGATCCAGATCGGCATCCGCGCCTGATTCACCGGGTTGATGGCATACGCCCCGGTGAAGACCCCAGTCTTGTCCTTATCCAGCGCCAGCCGCTCAATTTCCGTCGCCCGCATGGCCTGGGCGCGATAGGCCTCAACATCGGCGCGGCAGGCGTCCTGGGTCACCGTATCCACCAGAGGATGTTCGGGAGCCAGCACCATGAAGGTGGCGCCCCACAAGGTGTCAGGCCGGGTCGTGAAGATCGGGATGGCATGACCGCCTTGCTCAGCTGTAAAGATGACCGTGGCGCCCGTGCTCCGCCCAATCCAGTTCGTCTGCATAGTCTGCACCCGTTCGGGCCAGTCCATCTTGGAAAAATCGAGCAATTCATCGGCGTAGTCGGTGATCTTGAAGAACCATTGATCCAGGTCTTTTTTGATCACCGGCGTGTTGCAGCGCTCGCAGTGCCGGTCCTCCCCCCACACCTGCTCGCGCGCCAGCGTCGTATTGCAAGTCGGACAGAAATCGACCGGCGCATTCTGTTTATAGGCCAACCCCATGTCGAACAACTTCAAAAAGAACCACTGCGTCCATTTGTAATAGCGCGGATCCGAGGTAATGACCTCGCGATCCCAATCGAACATCGCGCCCATCGAACGCAGCTGCCCACGCATGCGTGCAATGTTGTCATAGGTCCAGGTTTTCGGATGAATCCGCCGTTGAATCGCGGCATTTTCTGCAGGCAACCCGAAACTATCGAAGCCAATCGGAAACAGAACGTTATACCCTTTCATACGCATCCAGCGCGCCCGGGTGTCGGAAGGCACCATGGCGTACCAGTGCCCCATATGCAGGTCGCCGGACGGGTACGGATACATGGTGAGGGCATAGTAGGCTGGCCTGGTTGCATCCGCTTTGACGTGGTACAGCCCCTCGACCTCCCAACGTTGTTGCCATTTCCGTTCAATGTCGGCCACATGATATTTTTTTTCGGCCATCCCTTTGCGCCTTCTACACGCCTCTCTCGTATATGAGCCTCGTAACGTCCCCCGACCGCGTTGCAGCCACCGGCTCCCGGCCCCGTGGCGTCCCAACCGGACGCCCTTGACCACAAAAGTCGTGCCACATATATACCAAACATCCGCAGCGAAAGTCCAATCAACGACGTGGAGAAATCGCCATTTCCGGTCAATAGCGTGGTCGTATGTTTGTTGCAAACCGTGCAAGACGTATATCGTGGAGGTATGCTATGATACAGTCGTGGATATTTCTACAGGGCGCATAACGGATAAGCAGGAGCATCATGATGCCGGATGACGCGGTGACGCGGGGCGATCTGGAAGCCGTACGAAGTGAACTGAAAGACGAAATCTATACGGTACGCGTTGAACTCAAAGATGAGATCGTCACCACGCGTCTCGAAGTGGCCCAACTCCGCACGGATATGAGTGAGCGCTTCGGGGCCGTGCAGGCTGAACTGGCTGACATGAGAAAGGAGATCGCCGTACTCCAGGTCGATTTCCGCAAAGAACTCACGGTGTTTCAGGCGGATGTCCGCAAAGAATTCGCGGTGTTCCAGGTGGATGTCCGCAAGGACCTTGACGCATTCAAGGAGCAACAGGAGCAGACGCGGCAGGAAATGCGTGACATGCGGCAGGACATACGCGACTTACGCCAAAATATGGACCGTTGGCAAGCGAACACGAGCCGCCAGCTTTGGACCATGGTGGGTGTGGTTAGTGGGGCCGTTATCGTCGGCATCATCAAGCTTATCTTTTTCCCTTAATAAGCATCATTGATTCTGTTTCCAGCCGCCGAAACGCATCATAAGGCCAAGGCGTAGCGGGTTGCATGCACCTATTTCACGTGAAACATTTGGGATGGAATTATCTTATGCTTCCACCATTCGAGGCGATACTATTCGATTTCGATGGCACACTAGCCGTACCGAATCTCGATTTCGCGGATATGCGACAACAACTCGTGGTGTTGACGCAGACATGGGGACTGCCTGCAGAGGAACTGCACGGACGGTACATCTTGGAGCTGATGGATCACGCCGCTGCCTGGCTGCGGCTGCGGGATGCTGGGCAGAGCGCATCCTATTATCAACAGGCCCAGCAATTGATACAGGATATTGAAATCGAAGCGGCCCGCCGCAGCGGTTTGCTGCCCGGCATTCAGGAACTGCTCATATCCTTACAAGAGCGCCGCATTACCGTCGGTATTGTGACGCGGAACTGTGACGTCGCCGTACGCACCATGTTTTCGCAGGTGGATACCTATTGCCAAGCTTTCTTTGCACGGGACCATGTCACGCATGTCAAACCCCATCCGTCGCATCTGCAAGCCGCGCTTGCTCGCCTCTGTAGCGCTCCGGCTCGAACGCTCATGGTCGGTGATGGGACGATGGACATGCAGGCGGGCAAACATCTGCAGATGTTTTCTATTGGTGTGCTCTCCGGTTCCAACACGCGAGAAGAGCTGATTCAGCATGGCGCGGACTTGGTGCTGGACACAGCGGTGGACCTTATGCACTACCTCCCGGACCGCAAAGGCCACCGCGTATGAACGATGCCGGTTATCTTGCGCCCGGAAAACTGCCGCCCGATCTTTTAGCCGAACTCTTAGCCCATAGCCCCGGCGCGGACGCGCGCTTGCTGATTGGCCCCCGCGTGGGCGAAGATGCCGCCGTCATCGATATGGGCGACCGCCTCTTGATTGCGAAATCCGATCCGATCACATTCGCCACCGACGCGATTGGATATTATGCGGTGCATGTCAATGCGAATGATATCGCCACCATGGGCGGCACACCGCGCTGGTTTTTGGCCACCTTGCTCCTGCCGGAAAACGGCACAACGCCCGATGGGGTCCGAGATATTTTTGCGCAAATTCGGCAGGCATGCGATGCCCTCGACATCACGCTCGCAGGTGGTCATACGGAAATCACGGTGGGTTTAAATCGCCCCATTCTCTCTGGCCATATGCTAGGCGACGTCTCGCGTGAGGACCTCGTGACGAGTGCGGGCGCCCAGGTGGATGATGCCATTTTGCTGACCAAAGGTGTCCCTCTGGAAGGCATCTCCATCATCGCGCGGGAGTGTGCGGATCAACTTGTTGCCCAGGGGGTGTCTCCGGACGATATCGCGGGCTGGCAACAGGTCTTATTTACCCCGGGTATCAGTGTCGTCAACGATGCGCATGTGCTGATGCGCGCTGCCGATGTGCATGCCATGCACGATCCCACAGAAGGCGGCGTCGCCACGGGCTTGCACGAATTGGCTCTGGCCTCTGGCGTCGGCCTCTATATCCGGGCGGACCATCTTCCCATCCTCGATGCAGGGCATCAGCTCTGCGCCCGCTTCGGTCTCAATCCCCTCGGAACGATTGCCTCCGGCGCTCTGCTTGCGACCGTGCCGCCGGCGCAGACCGCTCAAGCCATTGCCGCCTGTGCAGCGGCTCGTATTGCCTGTTACCACATCGGTACGGTGGTCGCTAACGCCGACGAACGGCTGCTGCACAGCGACACCGGCGCCTGTCCTCTCCCAACCTTTACCCGCGACGAAATTGTCAAAGTGTTTGCGTGAGACCTCGGCCCAGGTGAAAATATGTACCAGCCCATTGTTGCGTTTCACCAGGACGAGCTAAATGACTGGGTGGCGGACTTGGCCTGTGGCCACACCCAACATGTGCGCCATCAGCCACCGTGGACGAATCGGCCATGGGTCGTCAGCATCGAGGGACGCCGCCAGCATCTTGGCCGACCGTTATGGTGTAAGCACTGCGAAGACGGTCGATCTCGGGACAAAGCGGATAGCTGACAGGATACCGATACCGCGACGGCGCACCGGCAAGAGGCGCAGGACGCCACGAGCTACCCCTCATTTTCATAAGACCTCCTCCTGTGATTCTTATTGAACCAACAACTCTTATGATCAAAGAATATGTTTATTGGTGGATTGACTTACCTCCACGAATGCGTCAATCTACCAATCGTCTATATGATTCCAATCGATATTCTGATGAAATTTTTATTCAAGGCAACCTCCTTGGCTTGCAGGATACTTGGCCTCATGGAGCTCAAAGCCGTAGCTCAGCAGCAATGAGAAGCACCCTAGGAGAACGACCTTGTCCTCATAATATAATTATACTGCCCACGCACAAACCGGCCCACGGAATCTAAACCGGTCCACACCCGATTGGCACACACTCACGACGCTGAGAACCTCCGCTCCTTAGCACACGTTGTACCGTGCGACGATAAAATTGAGTCAAGTTTTTTCACAACTTTTACACATTCTGTCGTCGTCCACACGCGTGCTGCCCGCGCAGGCGGCATTTTGCTATAAAGTATGAATCTATCAAGACTTTCCGGGATATTCTACAACCCTTTCCGCACGTTTTCCACGTGAGCTGTGCAAAACGTGTGGGGAAAATTGCCACCAGAGCGCACCCCACACTTGCAGCGGGGAATACAGCAAGGATGGGAGGTGTTTCAGAAAGAGCACGCACAGCAATCCCTGTCGTGCAAACATTCTCCTCATCTGCTCCGTCCCTTCGGGGCGGGGCAGCCTCCAAATACGACGATGAAACGCCTGACAGCGATGCAAGCGGCGCGCGCGAGAATCTTTGAACATCCCATCTCTGTTCCCACCACATGGGAACAAGTGGAACGCTGACCCTGCACTCCCATCCCGGCTTTCCTCTTAAGTCGGTGTATGTCGCTGCAACCAAACTGCCAAAGGCCGGACCACCTCATAGCGTCTCAGCAGCGGCTGCACGAACGTCAGCGTCGGCGCCATATACGGCAGATACTGCGACCGTTGCTGCACCACATGCATGGCGGCAAAGGTGCCAAGCGCTTTCAGGCAACGCTGCACGGCGACGAGATCAAACAGCATGGCAAACGCGTCCCGATCGACACGCTGCCCGCTCTCCGCCTCAAAACGCGCCAGGTAATTATCCACCAACGTGGCGCTGACCTCCTCACCGAGGAGATCGGGCGTGCTACGGTCCGTCAAGAGGCTCACCATATCGTACGGTTGCGGTCCCATACGTGCATCTTGGAAATCGAGAATGCCAACCGTTCCGGCTTGAGCCATAATATTCCAGCCGTGGTAGTCACGGTGGCAAAAATAACGGGGTTGTGCGGCCAATAGCTCGCACAGCGGCATGCATGCAGCCTCGAAGACATGGCGCTCGGCATCCGACAGGTCGTGCTGCCAGAGGCCCTCGATGGCATGCTGACGAAAGTGGTGTAACTCGCTGAGAAGCTTGGGCACATCGAAAGCGAGCTGAAACGCCGGACATGCCGCATCGTACTGCTGCGTGGCCGTGGTACGTAGAGGAATTAAGGCGTCGAGCGCCCGTTGCCCCCAGCGTATCCGCTCCGGCGGCACCGCGGCCCGCCAGGCATCGGCGAGCGTGCAATCCCCAAAATCCTCCAAACACATCAGTCCTGCGGCAGGCAAGATACCATACACCTCGGGCACGCGGATACGGTGGACACGCAAATGGCGAGCCACGGCGAGAAAATCCGGTGTCTCGCTCTCGTACCAAGGTTCCCGTATCATGATGACGCACGACGCCGGTTGGCCCGCCGTGGGCGTTGTCCATTGGGCACGGTAATAGCGGCGGGTCGAGGCATCGGCGGTAAGCGGCATCACCGTTGGCGCACCGTTAGTATACGGAAAAACGGTCGCCAGCCATGGCTGAACGGTTTTAAGAGGTAGAAGCGTATCATGCGACATCACAGCGAAATCCCCCCCCAGTGTTGGCCAGATGTGTGCGCTTTACGTATTATACTCCGTTCTCGATGGCGTGACGCACCGCTTCTCCATGGCGTGCAATCCATTCGATGGTATCCATAGCTCACCTCCAGGTGGCACGAATCACATTTTGTGGCCGTTGTCAACCCCTCCAAGACCTTTTCGCAACGGAGTTGATTCACATGGCGGGTTGAAAAGTCCGCTCGAAATTCTTATCCTTATTGGGATAGATAGTTCCAAGTTGGACGTTTCCGCTTGGTTTATGGGCATATCGGGATAGGTGGCTGGCCTGTACGAAACCGGTACTTCTGCACATCAGAATCATTGGGAAAATGTAACTAAGTACCAATGGAAGAAGATTATGTTTGATAACAGCTTTTGAGAATCTGCTCAAATGTTAAAAACATAACTGTAGAGGTGGTATTAGCAAACCAATACTCAAGATAATTGCTGTTCTAAAATACATCGGATATGAGACCGTCGCCAAGTAAATCTAAGGACCCTGTTATGCATAAACTTGAATTATCCTTTAAAACGCTCTCTGCGTATGCTGCCTCAGTCTGGAAAGGCAGTCAAGAATACGATGGTTTAGAAACGGTTATAGCGGCTCTTGCCGATGGTGCGCAGAAGGTCCAAGCCAAGGTCCAAGCCGCAGCCCTAGCCGACGCCTTGGGTGCGACTGGTGAGACCAATGTGCAAGGCGAGGTCGTTCAGATCCTGGATACATTTTCCTCTGATACTTTTGTGGATGTGTTGGGTGAGAGTGGCCGTGTCGCTGCGATAGGCTCTGAAGAAATTGAGGAGACGCTCGTTGTCGGTGACGGCCCTCGGCATGATTATATCGTGCAGATGGATCCCCTTGATGGGTCGTCTAACATTGACGTGGGGGTCAGCATTGGTTCCATCTTTGGCATTTGGAAGCGAAATGCAGATGAACCCATTACAGACTCGTCTCTACTGAGGCAGGGGAGCGAGCAGGTGGCTGCGGCCTATGTGGTTTATGGGTCGTGTACCCCCATGGTGGTCGCGACTCGCGGCAGCGTACAAGGCTTCACCCTGGCGCCTTCAGACAGCACCTTTCGTCTCACGCATCAGGACATTCAGATCCCTGAGAAAATCTCATGCTATAGCATAAACGAGGGCAACTTGAAAAAACTAGATGAGGCAACCAAAAAAGCCGTGCAACGGCTGCGGGATGCTTATTCATTACGATACATCGGCTCGCTGGTTGCCGATTTCCACCGCAACCTGCTAAAAGGCGGGATCTTCCTATATCCTGGAGATGTCAGTAGCCCTGAAGGTAAATTGCGCCTGATGTACGAAGCCAACCCTCTAAGCTTCATCGTGGAACAAGCTGGTGGTGCAGCATCCTCGGGAAGGCACAGAATCTTAGACATACGACCGGAGAAACTACATCAGCGTACACCTCTGATCATCGGAAATAAGGATATTGTTGAACAAACCGTCTTGATCACGACAGATACTTAGCATTGGGATGATCCCTATAAAGAACGGGCGATTTATAGGGGAATAAAAATGGCACAACAAAACAGCCTCAACTTCTTTTTACAGGATATTTGGAAGGCATCGAGAATATGGATAGCAATTCTTATCGGAGCTGGAGGAATTGCAGGACTCATAACTGCATTTCCGAGTAATGAATTAGAGGTGATGAAGGTTATAATCGGAGCCACTATTTTGGTTGTCTTGGGTGTAAGTGGTCGGAGGGTATTGCGTATCTTAGAAGAGAATCGTAGAAGTCAGGGCTACCATAAAGATCCGGATACACTTGTGACCACATCACTCACCATGTATGACGTCGAGTTTGCCGTTAATGATTTAGTCTCGCAGATAAAAAAAGCAGGCTCCGATCCTGACTTAATTATTGGTATAGATCGAGGAGGAGCAATATTGGGAGGAATGCTAGCCAAGCAGTTTCAAAAGCCGTTTAGTAGTATATCAGTAAATTACTCGTTAGAATCATTAGAATCAGCATCCGATACCGATAATACTGCTAACTCTATTGATGATACTCTAAAGAAAGGATCGACAAACAGCTTCAGGAAGGTGCTAATAGCTGATGATGCCTCCAGAAGTGGAACTACAGCAGAAATTGCAAAAAAAACTATCTACAGGGATGCAAGGCTCTTCAGGGCTCTACCATAAAACTTGCAGTCATATTAAATGAAATCAATCGCCAGGGTCCAACGGGACGTCGCAAGAAGCAACCAGATTTTTCAGTTTACCATACTCAAATGGTAAATATCACTTTCCCATGGGACCAAGTTGTACCTGAGCCATTAAGCGACAATTCCCTCGACAGCCAGACCGTCACACCTGACCCCATCTCCTCCTGATTTAGCCGTATCGCTATACTCCATTGCGGATAGGTCACTCCTGCAGCCCCACAGGCTGGTTGGACCAGGCCCCTAATGGCTCGGCGACCTTGTGGAATTGAGCCTCGGCCTTGGCTTCATCCACTCCCTGCTTGGCGGCCTGTCGCGAGATGCGCTGGCGCACCTGGCTGAGGCATCTTTCCAGGGCCAGCGCTAAGCGGCGCCCCTGCCCGATAGGTTACCCACAGCGTGTGGCCTGACAAACGGTGCTGGCAGCTCGGATGTGCACCCCTGTGCCCAGGATACTGCGGGACACCCGGGCCCCGGCGCCAATCCATACCTGCTCCCACAACACGCTTTCCCGCACTTCGGCGCCCGCCTCTAGCCGGCAGCTAGCCGCGAGCACAGCATATGGGCCGACACGCACATCCGGCGCCAGTTCGACATCCGGCCCCAAAACGACAGGCGGCATGATCGTCACGCCGTCCTGGTGCTGCCGCAGCGCGTCTGCATCGCGGATGACCCGTGTTCCGGGAGGCATGCGCGGCACCCACTGATCGTCCAGCACCCCATCTAGCAGATCCCAGTGCACTTGGCGGTAGCGTTCGGGGACGCCCACATCCATCCAGTAGCCCGTATAACGATAGCCATACACGGACGCATCCCGGGCGATCAGCGCGGGATAGGTCTCCGCTGTCGTACTAACAACACGCGCTGGTGGGATGTGGTCCAAAACCTGTGGTGAGAGAACCTGTATACACGCAAACATCAGGTCTTCCCCCGAGAGATGGGTCTTGGTGTTGGGCTGCCCATTGATGTGGCAGATGCGATCAGCCGCATCCACCACCACGGCGCCGTATTGACGCACAGCCGGATCGGGCCGTACCACCATGGTCACCATGGCATCGCGCTGACAATGCCACTGCCACACCGCAGCGAGATCGAGATCGATCAGGACATCCGCGTTCATGACCACAAACGGCTCGTCCCGGAATACCGCTTCAACACGTTTGATGGCGCCAGCCGTTCCCAAAATTTCCGGCTCATGGGACAGATGTAACCGTAGCCCCACTGGCTTCCGTCTCCGAGCCACTGGCGAAGCTGCTCCGCATGATGATGCAGATTGATCACTACCTCTTGCACCTCGTACTGCCGTAACTGCTCCAACAGATAGCCCAACATCGGCCGCAACATGAGCGGCACCAAGGGCTTTGGACACCCATCTGTGAGCGGACGCAAACGCGTACCCAATCCGGCGGCAAGAATCATGACCTTCATCGGCTGACCATGCCGGTGTCATACATTGCTGGCAAGCACGTCCCACTGTATACTAGCACCGATATGATCATCATCGCGCTTTCTCCCAGGAGGTCCGTATGCAGGTAGGGCTGGTCTATCATCCCGATTATCTCAAGCACCATGCTGGCCAGGGGCATCCGGAACGTGCCAGCCGTCTCGAATCCGTCATGCAGGCCCTCGAAGCCACGCCGGGCGTCCAGCCCCTGTTGCCGCTCGATATGACGCATGACGCAGAGGCCTGGGTGGCACAGGTGCATCAGCAGGAGCACGTCCGTGCTGTTGAAGCCGCCAGTCAACAGGGGCTGGTGGCGCTCGACCCCGATACCATCGTGTGTAGCGACTCTTATGCCGTCGCCCTCAAAGCCGTCGCCGGCACCCTGGCCGCCGCTGACGCCGTCATGACCGGAGAGACGTCACGCGTCTTTTGTGCCGTGCGTCCGCCCGGCCATCATGCCGAGTCGCATCGCCCCATGGGCTTTTGCTTGTTCAACAACGTCGCGATTCTCGCCCGGTATCTGCAACAACAACACGGCTTGGACAAGATCCTGATTATCGATTGGGATGTGCATCACGGCAATGGCACCCAACATATTTTTGAAGACGACCCCAGCGTCTTCTACATCAGTACGCATCAATATCCGTTCTATCCCGGCACCGGCGCCATCACGGAGACCGGCCACGGACGCGGCCAGGGCTATACGCAAAATTACCCCCTCCGTCAGGGCAGCGGCGACGATGTGTACATTGAGGTCTTCGAGCAGCTCCTGCTGCCCCGTGCGCTTGAGTATCGCCCCGACTTCGTTCTGCTCTCGGCCGGTTTCGATGCCCACTACGCCGACCCGCTAGCGCACATGCAGGTCACGGAAGAAGGATATCGGCGGATGACGCAAGTGGTCAAGGAAATTGCCGCGACTTGTACGAATCAGCGCCTCATCTCCGTGCTGGAAGGCGGCTATAATCTGGACGCGCTGGGCCGCAGCGTGGCCACGCATGTGGCGGAGCTGCAACAAAACGAGTCGAATGCGGAATGCGGCCCCCTGCGGGGAGCAACTAAGATACGGAATGCGGAATGAAAAAATTAAGAGCGAAAAGCGCCCTTGCTTCCCTGCAAGGACGCTTGACGGTTGATAGCTGACAGCTTTTCCGAGAGGAAATGGCCAATTCTATGCGCCAGATTTATCTTGATCACAATGCAACGACGCCGGTGCATCCGGATGTACTGGAGATTTTGACCGCGTGCTACCGGGATGATTTTGGCAATCCGTCGAGCGTGCATCAGTTTGGCAGGCGCTCACGGGTGTTGACCGATGAGGCGCGCGATACCGTTGCCGACTTGCTTGGCGCGCCGCCGGCGTCGGTCTTTTTTTGTAGCGGTGGAACCGAAGCGAATAATACGATCATTCAGGGCGTAGCCGCCACGTTGCGAGACCGGGGCCGGCATCTGGTGACCTCTAGCATTGAACATCCTGCCGTGTTGGATACCTGTGCGTACCTGGCGCAGCAGGGTTATGACGTGACCTACGTCCCGGTAGATGAACACGGTGTGGTGCAACCTGAAGCGGTGCAGGATGCGCTCACGGACGACACGATCTTGGTGTCGATCATGCATGCCAACAACGAGATCGGGACGGTGCAACCGATTGCTGATATCGTGCGTATCGTGCATGATCGCGGCATTTTAATGCATACGGATGCGGTGCAGACATTTGGCAAAATGCCCCTATGTGTGGATGACCTCGGGGTGGATTTCCTCTCCTTTTCCGGTCACAAACTATACGCGCCCAAGGGCATTGGCGGCTGGTACGTCCGGGCACAAAAGGCGTTGCAACCCCTGATCCATGGCGGCCATCAGGAACGCGGGCTGCGCTCGGGAACGGAAAATGTGGCGCAAATCGTGGCGTTGGCTAAAGCCTGTGAGATCGCGGTGCGTGACATGCAGTCCGAGGCGGATCGCTTACGCCAATTGCAACAGCGCCTGGAGCACGGTATTCTGGAGCGGATTCCGACGGCACGCATTCAAGGCGCAGAAGCGCCCCGCTTGCCTACGACAACGAATGTGGCTTTTGCCGGCGCCGAAGGTGAAACGCTGTTAATGAGCCTCGACCTCCAGGGGGTGGCCGTCTCGACCGGGTCGGCCTGTAGCTCCGGATCCTTGGAACCCTCTCACGTCTTGCAAGCGATGGGATTGGCGGAAGACTATCTGCAGGGCGCTTTACGTCTCAGTATGGGACGGTCGACGACAGCGGACGACATCGATTATGTCCTGCAGCTCCTGCCGGACATCGTGGCGCATGCACGCGTCTTTGATCCCACTCTGGCACGTTAGGGAGGCAAGGTATGGCAAGCATTTATTCGGACATGGTGCAGGATCATTTCGAGAACCCGCGCAACGTCGGCGCGATCGAACATGCCGATGCGGAAGCCGAGGTGTCGAATCCGGCCTGCGGGGATACCATGCGCCTCTACCTTCGCATTGAAGACGAGCGCATTGTCGAGGCCACGTTTCAAACGCAGGGGTGTCCGCCGGCCATTGCAGCCGGCTCTATCACAACAGAAATGCTGCGGGGGAAGACAGTGGAAGAATCTCTCGAGGTAAAGCGGGAGGTGGTGACCGATGCCCTCGGTGGGCTCCCGCAGCACAAGGCACACAGCGCCGTGCTGACCGAAGATGCCGTCAAAGCCGCCGTTGCCGATTATCGCAAACGGCGGCGGAACACTTAGCTAACGGTCGATCTCTCCCAGCACGATATCCAAACTGCCGACGGTGGCGACCGCATCGGCGACCAGGCTATTCCGGCCGATGGCGTCGATGGCGCTGATCGCCGTAAAGCACGGGGAACGGCCTTTACACCGGAAGGGTTTGTCTGAGCCATCACTGACGAGATAAAACCCGATTTCGCCGCGCGGCGATTCCGTCCGCATATAGGCATCGCCCTCAGGCGGGCGAATACGCCGTGGCGTGGCGCTATTGGGATCCCCACTGGGTAGCTGATCACACACTTGGCGCAGGATCTGGAGCGATTCGATCATCTCGCGCACGCGCACAATGTAGCGATCCCAGGCCGAGCCGAGCGGTCCGAATGCGCCCGTTCCGACCGGCACGTCGAAATCGAAGCGATCGTAAATGCCGTAGGGTTCTTCCTTGCGCAGATCCCAGCGCACGCCACTGCCCCGGAGGTTCGGCCCGCCAACACCGTAGCTAATGGCGATCTCGGGGGACATGATGCCGATAGTAGCGGTGCGTTCAATAAAAATCTTGTTGAATGACAACAAGTCGTTCAGTTCCTTGACGCAGGGCTCGAAGTAGTCCACGAACTCCATGACCCGCTCGGCAAATCCCGCCGGCAGGTCCTGCATGACCGCACCAATCCAGAGGTAGTTGTATAGCAACCGGGCGCCGCTGGCCCACTCGAATAGATCGAGAATCTTTTCCCGATCGCGGAAACACCACAAGAACGGCGTGATGGCGCCGACATCGAGACCAAATGTCCCAATGGCGAGGAGATGGCTGGCGATCCGTTGCAGCTCGGCCATCATGACCCGAATGTACTGCAACCGCTCCGGCAAATCGGTGAGCCCTATGAGCTTTTCCACTGCGAGCACGTAGCCCAATTCCATGCACATCGCCGCCAGGTAATCCATCCGGTCCGTGTATGGAATCACCTGGGGGTAGGTCATGGCCTCGGCGTGCTTTTCAAAACAACGGTGCAGATAGCCAATATGCGGGGTAATTTGCTTCACCAACTCCCCATCCATGACCAATTCGAGCCGCAACACGCCGTGCGTACTCGGATGCTGCGGGCCCATCTGCAGGATGAGATCGTCCCCTTGACGTTCGTAACTCAGACGAAATTCGTTGCCGACCGTTTCTTGTATCGCTGGACTCATGATGGCGTCCTATAGCCTCGCTATTCCGCGGCTGCCGTGGCTGCCGCGCGCTCCTCATCTCTGGCCGCTTTTCTGGCTTCCTCGGCCTCATCAAACTTGCGGGACTTTTCCTCCAGCTCAGCCGTTTGTTCCGGGGAAAGTTGCGAAAAACGGTAGAGCAGATCAAAACGGTCCGGCGCTGCGTCCTCGAAACTCGGGGTCATGTAAATACACTCGGTCGGACACGGATAGGTGCACAGGTTGCAATAACAGCACTTTGCCATATCGATATCGAAAAGCGGAACATGCAGGCGTTTCTTATGCCCGGTCGTCGTCTCCTCCACCTCATCCGGCACGGCTTTGATCGTTTCGATCGTGATGCAATTGACCGGACACGCCCGTTCACACTGGACACAACCAATACAATCGTCCATGTTCACAAAAAGCTGCATGCGAGAGTTCGGAGGCAACTCCCAACGCTCTTCAGGATATTGTAAGGTGACCGCCGGCTTAAACAAACGACCCCATGTCAGGCGCATCCCCACGAGAGGTGTGACCAAACCCTGCCAAATATTTGCAAAATACCCGCGCATTCTACTTCCCTTTTTACATGGGCCCCATCTACATGGAATCCGGATCCGGTGTACGGAAGACTTCCATCCCAACGTTGGGCGGGTCGTCCGTATAGGGCACACGAATGCCATGATAAAATTCCTGCACCTCATAATCCTTGCAGAGCGGATGTCCCTCCCAATCATCAGGGAGGAGAATACGGCGGTGATCGGGATGATTCTCGAAGTGCATGCCGTACAAATCGTACGCTTCTCGCTCATGCCATTCCGCTGTGCGCCAGATATCGCACACCGTCGGCACCACTCCCGCATCACGTGACGTCTCGACTTTCAACGTCATTTTATGGTGATGCGTCATGGAAGCAAGATGGTAGACCACCCCAAGCGTTTTGTCCGGTCCGTAATCCACGCCACTGAGGCACATCAATAAATCGAACTGCAAGTCCGCATCGTGCCGTAAATACGTTCCGACGTCGTTTATCGCCGTGGCCGCCACGGCGATAAACGGATCGCATGCCTCGCCATGGAACGCGAGGATACGTTCGCCAAACTGGTCCTGCAGTTTGTGACAAATGTCTTCCGGCGTCATGACCGAACATCCTTTTAGGTATGCTAGCGCGCGTTCCATGGCGACCGCGCCGTGGCTTCCTTACGCGTCACCACCGGCAACCGGTTTTCCGGCACGCGCACGCACGGCCCGCGACCGCGCCCGGGCGACGATGATCCGTTCTTCTTTTGACAATTCTTTGAAAGGCTTATTGAGCAATTCCGGCGGCACTTCCGACATGGGGTCAGCGTTCTCATCGCTGGCCTCTGCGACGACTTCCGGCTCGGGTTCCGGCTCGGGTTCCGCAATTTCGACCGCCGCAGGAGCCCCATCGTCTTGCCCCGGCACCGACAACCCGGATTTTAACCGCATGGCCCGCGACCGCGACCGCGCCACGAGAATTCTCTCTTCCTTGCTCAGTTCCTTGAAGGGCTTATTGAGCAATTCCGGGGGCACTTCCGACATCGGGTCGGCGGCCGGCACCGCACTCGCCACAGCCGCCTCTTCCGGCTCCTCGGCGGCCGGCGCGACGGGGGCGGCTGCCACATCCTCGTCTGCCTGCCCCGGAATCGGCAAGCCCGCCTTGGCCCGCATCGCCCGTGACCGCGCCCGAGCCACGAGAATTCTCTCTTCCTTGGTCAGCTCTTTAAAGGGCTTGTTCAGCAGCTCTGCCGGCACCTCGGCCTCAGCCGCGGGCGCAGGCGCCGCCGTCTTGGCTGCGGCAGGCGCCGCCTTTTTCGGCGCTGCTTTCTTTGGTGCCGCCTTTTTGGCAGCAGCAGCAGCCTTCGCCGCCAACTGGGGCGCCGGACGAATCAGCTGTTCCGGTTCTTTCGGTAGCGCATGAAACGCGCCGGTACGAATCTTCTCTTGAAGCTTCAAAAATGCTTCCAACAACGCCTCGGGCCGTGGCGGACATCCCGGGATGTACACATCTACCGGCACGATCTTATCGACGCCTTTGAGCACATGGTAGCCGTGCTCCCAGTACGGCCCGCCGGACGTTGCGCAGCACCCCATCGAAATGACAAACTTAGGTTCTGGCATTTGCGCATAGAGACGCTGAATGCGGCTCGCCATCTTGATTGTCACCGTCCCCGCGACGATCATCACATCCGACTGACGCGGCGTGGCCCGGAAGGCGCCGGCACCGAAACGGTCCAAGTCGTATCGGGCGGCGCCCGTCGCCATCATTTCGATCGCACAGCAGGCCAGCCCGAACGTCATCGGCCACAGCGATGATAGACGCGCCCAGGCAAAAAGCTTGGTAATGCCCACGAGTTTCATCAGCCGAGCCACACGGTAGTGGCGGGCCCATTTGGTGAGTTTATCCGCGCGCGTCAGAAAGATCTGGTCATCAATTTTTGTCCCAGGAATGGGAGCGTGCTGTTGCTGCCCGGAAATCGTATGGGTATCCACCATGATGCCGCTCCGTAGGCAAGGCGATATTGTCGCTTAAATATACGGTTCAAGTCGCATAAACATACCGCATGCGACTCATCCCAGTCAATACTCGCACCACCCCCTTTAGGTCGTGCAACTGCGCCGCGGCAGCGGGAAGGCGTCGTCGATGCCACCATGCGCCAACTCCCCCTATCGCATGGCGAGGATCCTATTGTGCCACAGCCTGCTGCAGGGAGGCAACCGGAACGCGCAACTTTGCCGGCTCGATGCTTGACAGGTCCTACAACCCACGCTACCATCAAGCCAAGCGAGCTGGACTTCTTGACTGGACACGACCGTACCATGATGTTCTTTATAGATGTTCTTTATAGATGAATAGTAGACAATTTACTTGTGCGTGAGCGCATGAGAAAAACGTGCATGCCGCTACCACTCTCATACCGCAGCGGCGGGAGCATAGCTGGCGCCTATTATGCTCCTCCTTGCGCGTACCTTTATATAAGCCTTCTGTACAAAATGGTTTACCTATCTTTCCTCCAGCAACATGATGCGGCTGCTTGTGTCCAGATATACAAGAGCGTCAGCGTTCTACACGACAGCATTCCGGGCTCCCAGCCCCACGTTCCCGCCATGTAGGAGCGGACTTGTTGGGTGCTTGCCATACTCATATGGAGGTCTCTGGTGTCAGTACCCACATTTGACGAATCGTCACCGCAGATTTTCACCGTGTCGCAAGTGACGCGAGAGTTGCGAAATCTCCTTGAGGCCACCTTTCCGCTAGTATGGATCGAAGGAGAGATCTCGAATTTACGTGTGGTTCACAGTGGCCATGCCTACTTTACGTTAAAAGACGCCCATAGCCAGCTGCGCACCGTGATGTTTCGCTCGGCATGGCGTCAGCTCCCCTTCACCCCGGAAGCCGGGATGCACGTGGTGGCGCAGGGACGGATCAGCGTCTATGAACCCCGCGGGGACTATCAGTTGTTGGCCAACCTGCTCGAACCCAAGGGGATTGGCGCCTTACAACTGGCTTACGAACAGCTCCGGGACCGCCTCTTTCAGGAAGGGCTGTTTGACGAGGCGCGTAAACGCCCACTGCCGCTGGTGCCGCAACGGATCGGCATTGTCACGTCCCCGACCGGTGCGGCGATTCGCGATATTATCCGCATCGTGCATCGGCGTCGCGCCAATGTGCATCTCCATCTCTATCCCGCACGGGTGCAGGGCCGGGAAGCGGCACCGGAAATTGCGCTAGCGATCGCCGCCCTGAACCGGTATGAGCCGCGCCCGGAAGTGCTGATCGTCGGACGCGGGGGCGGCTCGTTCGAGGATCTCTGGCCCTTCAATGAGGAAGTGGTCGCACGCGCGATTGCGGCTTCGGATATTCCCGTCATTTCCGCCGTCGGCCACGAAATCGATTACACGATTGCGGATTTCGTCTCGGACCTACGTGCTTCGACTCCTTCAGCCGCAGCCGAACTCGTGGTCAAAAGCGAGGAAGAGCTGCGCCAACAACTGACGTCGTTGCGCCTGCGGATACACGCCGTCGTGCAGTACAACGTGGAACGGCAGCGCACCGCTTTGGAACACCTGCTGGCCAGCCGGCCCTTGCGCGAACCGCATCGCCTGGTAGAAAACATTCAGCAACAAGTCGATGATCTGGTTTTGCAACTGGAAAAAGGGTGGCAGAACAGTTTACAGGAGCGCGCCAAAAGCCTCCACACTGCCACAGAGTCCCTGGCCAAATTGAATCCCCGGGTGCGGTGGCAGCGTCTCTATACGCATCTCCATACGCTGCAACACCGTCTCGAAACCGCAGCCCGCTCCCGTCTGACCTTGCGTTGGGAGGCGTTGAGCGGCCTTAGCAGTACGCTGCAGTCCTTGAGTCCGCTGGCCGTACTCGGGCGCGGTTACAGCCTCTGCCGCGACCCGGCGACGCAGCAACTCATTACCCGTAGCGCTCGCGTCCAGGCCGGCCAGCAAGTGGAGGTGCTCCTGCATGATGGACAGTTGACCTGTACCGTGGACGACATACACCGGAAGGAGCCGCACCATGGCCGATCTGACTTTCGAGCAGGCTTTGAAGCGTCTTGAGGAAATCGTGGAGGCATTGGAAACGGAAGACCTCGACCTCGATAAATCGTTGCAATTCTTCGAGGAAGGCGTGTACCTCTCACGGCACTGCAATCAACAGTTACAAGCGGCCGAAAAACGGATCGATATCTTGCTGACTAAGGCGGACGGCACCCTGGCAGCAGAGCCTTTCGTTTTGTCCGAAGATCACTCCAGCCAAGCGGAAGGGGACAACGCCGCGTCGTAGGCTTCTTGCCTGGGCTATGGCAGAGAAAGGAGATGGCTATTCATGGACACGCTGGAGGTGTACCTGCAGCGGCAGCAACAACGTGTCGAAACTGCCCTGAATGACTGGCTCCCGTCCGTTGACAGCTACCCTGCGGAGTTGATGGATGCGATGCGCTATAGCGTTTTTGCCGGCGGCAAGCGCTTGCGGCCAATCTTACTGCTCACCGCAGTAGAAACTGTCGGGGGCGATGCCGAAGCCGCTCTACCGGCGGCCTGCGCGCTAGAATTCGTTCATACGTATTCGATGATTCACGACGATCTGCCGGCGATGGATGATGACGATTACCGGCGGGGCAAGCCGACCAGTCATGTCATCTATGGCGAAGCCATGGCTATCCTGGCAGGAGATGCGCTGCTGACCCATGCGTTCGAACTCCTCAGTAGCCCGGCGCTCACGGATCGATTTGCCCCGGCCTTGTTGTTGCAGGTGAATCATTGTTTGTCCCGTGCTGCGGGCTGTTTCGGTATGATTGGCGGACAGGTCGTGGATATGGCCTCGGAAGGGCAACAGGTCGAACTCTCGGTGTTGGAATATATTCATTGCCACAAAACGGCAGCCTTAATTGAGGCCGCGGTGACCATGGGGGGACTGTTAGGCGGCGGCACACCGGCACAGGTAGAGGCGCTGCGCACGTATGGCCACGAGGTCGGGTGGGCGTTCCAAATCACCGATGACATCCTGGATGTCGAAGGCGATGCGGCCGTGCTCGGCAAAGCGGTAGGGCGTGACGCCGAACAAGAGAAAGTTACCTATCCCGCCCTGCTTGGCGTCGAGCCTTCCCGCCAACGCGCCAGAGAGTTGATGCAACAAGGGATTGATGTCCTTAGCATTTTTGGCCAGCATGCCGACCAGCTGCGGCAAATTGCCGCCTACATCGTATCGCGGAATATTTAAATACCGGGATAGAATCACCTGATGCGCATGTCTGAGCGACAGCGTCTCGATACCTTAGTGTGGCAGCGGGGTCTGGCGCCAAGCCGGGCCCAAGCACGCGCCCTCATCCTCGCCGCCGCCATTTCGGTCGATGGCCAGTGCGTCACGCAGGCCGGCGCCATGGTATCGTCGCAAGCCAAATTGACCCTCCTGAAGCCGGCCAATCGTTATGTCAGCCGTGGCGGGGAAAAACTTGCCGCAGCCCTTGTGGCCTTTCATCTGGATGTGCGCCACCGCATTGCCCTCGATGTCGGGGCCTCAACCGGCGGTTTTACCGATTGTCTCTTGCAGGCGGGCGCGCAGCGCATCTACGCCGTCGATGTCGGCTACGGCCAATTGCACTGGCGGCTGCGGACCGACTCGCGCGTCGTCGTCCATGAGCGCACCAATGCCCGCTATCTACAACCGCAGGATTTGCCCGAGCGCGCTAGCGTCTTGACGATTGACGTGGCGTTTATCTCGTTGCGTCTGTTGTTTCCAGTCGTCGTCGCCCTCCTGGAACCCAACGCAGATGTCGTGGCGCTGATTAAACCGCAGTTTGAAGTCGGCAAAGGCCAGGTGGGTAAAGGCGGTGTCGTGCGCGACCCGCAACAGCACTATCAGGCCTTACTCGACGTGCTTACCGTGGCGCAGACATGTGGACTGGGTGTACGAGATGGTCTGGCGTCACCCCTGTTGGGGCCAAAAGGGAATCGGGAATTCTTGACGCATTGTCGTCGTGACGAGCAAACTCTTGCCTCATCTGCATTGCAGGAACTGTGTACCCGATTGGCGTTTGCGGGTTAATTTCCGGCTTCCCGTCTGCCATGCGGCTTTGGGACAAGCTGGAAAAGTGCTTTTGACATCCTTATCTTTTCATCGGTCAGGCAATCGTGTTGATTGTCAACCATTTGTAAAAATCACTCGCTCTTGATACATCGAAACGTAATACTTCTGGCAAACAGCTTTATGGAGAATTGTGCCCGTTTCGAGCCTTGCAAGGCTCGTATCTCTTCTACATCAAAATACTGCGTTAACAACGAAAGAATGTCTTCATATGTAAAGAATTGTAAGTGAGTTGGCTCTCCTGCAGCAGTTAACTTTTTTCCGCGCAATACCCGGTAACGATCTTTCAAATAGTATGCCAAAGGAATACTGCCGATAAATAGACCATGGGTCTTCAGTATCCGATGGACTTCTTGAAGCGTAATTGTTGGATATGGCAGATGTTCGAGAACTTCTGCCATTACAATGATATCAAAACTTTCTTTTTCAAATGGTAAGTTACCATTCAAATCGAGCTGTTGTATAGCAAACCCATAGTTGTCACGTGCATACTGCAAAGCCGATGCATCAATGTCACTGCCAAGGACATCATTACCGGACATGTAATAGCGTGTCAGGGTACCATCTCGACAACCGAGATCCAATATCCGTTTACCCGTACCAATCCACGCAGAAAACAACTGAGCTCGAGTTTCCTCCATAAAGCTTTATCGCAGCCGTTGGCGTTTCGCGTGGTGATCCTCATGGAATTTTTGGAGTAACTCATTCATGGTCCCGCCTCCACCATGTCTTGCCATGTAACTCTTGACGTTTTTTCCAGCACAACCCATAGGGTATGGGCATACCGATTGAGATAGCACATCTGAGACGGATACCGCATTCGGCGCAGTGCCCGAACAAGCCAGGGTCGAGGCTTTTCCGTCACATGATAGTCGCGCATGGACACCGCGTATTTCCCGAGCTGGTAATGGATGAACCCCTCGGCTTCAGACATGCTGAAAAACCATTTGTGCCGATCGAGCGGCGGTTCTCCGGGAAGACCGTAATGACTTAATGATCCCCTCCCCCGTGTGATGGGTTGACGCGCATTCACCCAGTTATTCGGCAGAGAAATAATCACATACGTCTTCGCCACCCGAATGAGTTCGCCAAAGATCAGATGGAGATTATCCAGATGTTCTAGAACATCGGTGCACACCACGCAGTCAAACGAACCCGTGTCAAAGGGAAGGCGCGTGATGTACTCCAGATCGAGTTGTACATCGGATCTCCCTGTCACGTCGACCCCGAGGTAGTCGACGTCCGGAAGCAAGGATTTGAGAAACGCTTGGTCACACCCGAATGGCCTTAAGTTAAGCCAACTCCTTTCTTGATGAAGCAGTTACGCCGATTGCCTGAGACCGACTCTCCTCTCATGATGAGGGCCTTCATTCCCCCCACTGACAGGAGAAGCGCTCCGGATATCCCGTATCACCCCCCGGCTGCAACGCCTCCAGGCCGACTGCGCCGCCCACCTCCCATCCGAGGCCATTCCGGCGGCGTGTGAGGCGGTCGGCTATACCGAGTGGCGCGACCGCCTCCTCCATCCGGTCGTCACCGTCCAGGCCTCTCTGGGGCAACTTCTCCCTGGCCATGCCGCCTGCCGTCATCTCCCGCACTGAACGGGTGGCTACTCCAGTGCCTCGGCCTCCTGCCCGGCTCCTACCCAGCTGCCTGGAGGCGTGCTGGACCACCTCTGCGAACGCGTCGGCCAGTCGGCCCGGCCACGGCCTTGGAGGACGGGCGCTGGCATGGCCATCGCGTTTTCTTCGTCGAGGCCTCCGGGGGCGCCAGGCCCGATACCCCGGTGTGGCAAGACGAGGTCGGCCCGCCCGGCGAACAACCGCCCGGCGGTGGCTTTCCCGTGGCCCGGCTGCTGGCGCTTTTCCATGCGGGCAGGGGCCTGCTCCCCCCCCTAGCGGCGTCTGCTTTGAACCCCCACGAGTTGTCCCCAGTCCAACCGATGCATCCGGCCATGGAACCAGGTGAGGTGCTGGTGACGGAGCGGGGCCTATCGTCCGATGCCCAGATGGCCTTGCTCAGACTGGCCGGTTTGCCCGCCCTCATGCGAGTCGGTGCCCGACAGATGGTCGCTTTCACCCCGTCTCGGCCCTTGGTGATCCCCGCTACCCGACCGACCCCTCAGAGCCAAGGTCTACCCCGCTCGCGGTGGATCATGGCCCATGGCCAGCAGGACCAACGGGTGGAAGGGTTCCAGCCCAAGACCTGGCCGGCTGGGCTCGATCCCCCAACCTTGGCAGCGTTCCCTGCATCGCTTTTCCTGCCAGAGTTGCGGCATCAGGTGATCCAGCCCGGCTTGCGCTCGCGAGTGCTCACGTTGGTCACGACCTGAGTGGATGCGCCATGCTCTTCAAAAGATGATCTGGCCGAACCCTCCTTCAAACGCTGGGAAGCAGCAACGCGTCTGAGACCACTCAAAACTGCGATGCAGATGGATGCACGGCCCGGCAAAACCGTGGTGGGAGTACGGCAAGAACGGACCGTTTTCCTTCTGCTCTACAACCTGGTCCGACGGGTCATTGTCCAATCGGCCAAGCATCAACCGGCGGATGTTGAACGGATCAGCGTTATCGATGCTCTGCGGGGGTGCAGTGAACCCGACAGTGGGGGGCCCTGAGAGGAATTATTCGTCCACCTCTCTCGTCCGAACCGGGTCGAACCCCGCGTCCAAAAGCGACGACCCCAGACCGCTCCCCTCATAACAAAACCCCCTCATGTGTTGGGTCAACCGTTGATACGAC